>JBKKAU010000485.1:0-14797 GCA_046714475.1 Thermoanaerobaculia bacterium | reverse complement strand
CCCCCGCCCGGGAGGGGATAAACCCCTCCCCTACATTCCGTGGGTGTAGGGGCGCGATTCATCGCGCCCTCAACCTTCCCCAGTCCCCGTTCCCTTCTCCAGCGCCCCATGCGCCTTGATCAACAGGCTCTGGACCGGCAGGTCGTAGCTGCACGCCTGCTCGCAGAAGCCGGCGCAATGGGCGCAGTGGGCGGCCCGCTCGGAGGCGACCAGCCTGGCGTAGGACTCGACCGCCCGCCCCTCCTGCTGGTAGTCGTGGTAGTACATCGAGAAGCGCAGGATGTCCGCGATGCGCACGTCCTCCGGGCAGGCGTCGTGGCAGGCGCCGCTGAACCGGCAGACCTCCTGCGAGAAGCGGGCGGCGTACTCCTCCAGGATCTCGTGGTCGGCCGCGGCGAGCCGCTGCCCGGAGACGGCGACGTACTCGTCCACCTGCTTGCGGCTGTTGATCGAGATGATCAGGTTCGAGAGCCGGGCGTTGGAGAGCACCCACTTGAGGGCCGACTGCTTGAAGCTGGTCTGGCGGTCGCGGAAGCGGTCGAGGTCCGCCCCCTTGGCGCCGGCCAGGGTCTTCATCGCCACGAATCCGACGCCCCTGCGATGTGCCTTGTCGATCAGCTGGTTCTGGCCTGGGTAGTCGAGGAAGCTGTAGCGGCCGAGCAGCACCGAGAAGCGGCCGGAGTCGACCGCGTGGTGCATCACCTCCATCAGGTCCGGGTCGTGGCCGCTCATTCCCAGGAAGCGCGCCTTGCCGGCCTTGCGCGCCGCCTCGAAGGCCTCCAGCATCTCGGGGTTCTGCAGCCGCTTGATGCCCTGGCCGTCCGACCGCTCCCCCACCTCGTGGTTGAGCAGCACGTCGACGCGGTCGGTGCGCAGGCGCTTGAGGCTGCGGTCGAGGATCTCCAGGAAGCTGCGCTTGACCGCCGGCTTGCCGACGTGGTGCGGGCACCACTTGGTGGCCAGGATCACCCGGTCGCGCCGGCCCTGGAGCCCCTCGCCGATCACCTCTTCGCTGCGCCCGCCGCGGTAGCAGTGCGCGGTGTCGAAGTAGTTGATGCCGTTGTCGACGGCGTAGCGGACCACGTCCGGGTCGTCCACCGGGTAGCCGCCGAAGCCGATCTCGGAGACGCGGAGCCCGGTCTTCCCCAGGGGCCGGTGGCGCATGCCGGCCCGGGGTGCGGCCTCGGTATCGCGTAAGGCTGCTCCGGCGGTCATCGCCGCGCCGAGAGCCGCCGAGCCGCGCAGCAGGTCGCGCCGGCTCAGGCCGGTGTTCTCTTCGGGAGACTCAGACGGGTCGGGCTTGTCGTTCGTCTCGGCCATGGTGGGCTCCCAGGGCGTTCCGCACGTCCCGCCGCGCGAGCAGCGCGAGCAGGAAGAGGAAGAACGCCAGCACGTAGACCTTGTTGGTGAACCAGAGCAGCCGCCAGAAGGAGAGGTCGGGCTGCTGGAGATAGGCGGCGAACTTGACGGCTACGATCACGACCTCGACCGCCGCAATCGCCATGCCCACCACCCAGGCCCGGCGGTCGCGCCGCCAGAGCAGCGCCGCGAGCAGCAGGTGGGCCACCCACCAGAAGTCCCACATCACCGGCGGCCCCGCGACGGGACGGCCGGCGGCCCGCTCGGCGGCGAAGAAGAGGAGCGGCGCGGCGTACTTGATGACCAGCGTCCAGGTCGCCATCACCACCAGCGCGAAGACGCTGAAGGTGATCCAGCCCTGGGCGCTCCGGACGCTCACATCCCTCTCCCCCGCCGGGTCGCCAGGACGATCACCCCCAGGGCCAGCAGGGCCGTGCCGGCCCGCAGGGCGTAGAACGTCTCGTCGCCCGCCACGTAGTTGAAGGCCGGGAAGTGGAGGCTGTACCAGTCGTTGATCAGGATGCCCTCGGTGAAGTGGAAAGCCCCGCGGTAGAGCCCCGCCACCAGCAGCCCGCCGCCACGGGTGAAGACCAGGGCCAGAGACAGCTCCCGGCAGAGGACCGCCACCAGCGAGGCGGCGACGAACGCGGTATCGCGTACCTCGCCGCCCGGCAGGATGGCGGGCAGCGAGAGCGCCAGCCCGGCGATCACCGAGGCCGCGATGGCGAACCCGCGCGGGAACCAACGGCGCCAGCCGGTGTAGACCGCGCCGCGCAACGCCCGCTCCCACCCCCAGATCCCCAGAGCAAGGCAGACGGGCAGGGTCCAGGCGACGGTGCGCGGCAACTCGGCCTGGTCCAGCTCCTGCGCCCCGAAGGTGAACGTCGCCAGGTCGGTGAGCCGCGCCACGCCGAGAAAGCTCTGGTCGACGAGGAACGCCACGGCGCAGCCGGCCAGCAGCGAGAGCCGGCGCCCCAGCGGGCCCGCCTCCTCGCGCTCGGGCCAGGACAGACGGGGGTGGAACAGCAGGGAGAGGAAGAGGGCCGCGACCGGCAGACCCCAGAGGATCGCGTTGCGCTGGACCTCCGTGTCCCCAAGACGTTCGAGGGTCCCGGGGAGCGTCAGGAGCACCCCGAGCAGGATGAGCAACAGCGTGAGCAGGGCAGGCCGGATCAAATCGTCACCATCAACGCCCGATACGCTACCACGGCCCAGCAACCCTCTTGACAGGCGATGCGGAACACCCTTACTGTATCACAAACCTGATACACTAATACACGCCATGCACACCCTACGCATCGACCCCACAGACCCCCGGCCCATCTGGCGGCAGATCGAGGAGACAGTGCGGCACCTGGTCGCCGCGCAGGCGATCCTCCCCGGCTCCACCGTCCCCTCCGTGCGAGACCTCGCGCGGGAGCTGCAGGTCAACCCGGCGACGGTCTCCAAGGCGTACCAGAGGCTGACCGACGCCGGCGTGCTGACGGTGAAGCGCGGCGAGGGGACGTTCGTGTCGGACGCGCCGCCCGCCCTCGGCAACGGCGAGCGCGAGGCCCGGCTGCTCCGGGAGGCGCTGCGCTACGCCAGCCTGGCGGTGACCTTGGGGGCCAGCCAGGATGAGGCGATGGAAACCCTGAAGGCCGCTTGGGACGGCCTCAAACCAGGAGACGAGGAATGAGCTCACCCGCGGTCTCACCGACCCCTCTCATCCAGACCGAGGACCTGACCGTCCGCTACGGCCGGCGCACGGCCCTGAACGGCGTTTCGCTCGCCGTCGCCGCCGGATCGGTCTATGCCCTGCTCGGCCGGAACGGCGCGGGCAAGTCGTCGCTCGTCCGCTGTCTGCTGGGCGAGCAGCTGCCGGCCGCCGGCCGTGCCCTCCTGCTGGGAAAAGACGTCTGGAAGCAGCGCGCCTTGGTGTTGCGCGAAGTCGGCGTCGTACCGGAGGAGCCGGACGCGCCGCCGGCCATGACCGCGAGCCAGCTCGCCCGTTTCTGCTCGCGCCTCTACCCGCGTTGGGACGCCGCGGGCGTCTCCAAGCGGCTGCGGCGGTTCGGGGTGCCGGAGGACGTCCCCTTCGGCCGGCTCTCCAAGGGGCAGAAGGGGCAGGTGGGTCTGGCGCTGGCGCTGGCGCCCTCCCCGCGGCTGCTGATCCTCGACGACCCGACGCTGGGTCTCGATCCCCTGGCCCGGCGGACCTTCTTCGACGAGCTGATCGGCGACCTCGCCGACCGGGGCACGACCGTGTTGATGACCACCCACGACCTCACCGCCGTGGAGGGGATCGCCGACCGGGTCGGCATCCTCCAGGCCGGCCGGCTGCTGCTGGACGACGAGCTCGAGAACCTGAAGCGGCGGTTCCGCCGCCTGAGCTTCCCCAAGGAAGCGGGCGTCCCGGCGGAGGTCCGGGCGCTCGCGCCAGTAGCCGTGGCGGCCCGCGGCTGGAGCGTCGAGGCGGTGGTCTCGGATTACGACGAGACCCAGCTCCCTCATGAGGCGGGCAGCCGGGTCGAAATCTCCTCCCTCACCCTGGAAGAGATCTTCCTCGCCCTGGTCGGCGAGACGAAAGGAGAGGCAGCATGAGAGGTTTTCTCGCCGTCCTCCAGCGCGAAGTCGTCGAGCGGCGGCTGCTCCTGCTCGCCGCCGGGCTCATCGGGCTCTTCCCGCTCGTCGTGCCCTATCTGCCCGGCACCCCGGGCCAGGACCCGGAGGAGCTCCGGAGCGGGGCCGCTCTCGTCCTGGCCCTGGTCCTCAGCGGCGTCCTCGCCCTCATCCTCGGCGGATCGGTGATCTCACGGGACTTGGCGGAACGGCGCCTGTCCTTCTACTTCTCGCGTCCGCTCTCCGGCCTGGCGATCTGGGCCGGCAAGATGGCGGCCACCGCGTTGCTGGCCTTCGGCTGCGGAGCGCTCGGCCTCTTGCCGGCCTGGCTGATGGGCACCTCGGTGGATCCCAACGGGTATTGGGGCAACGGCCTGTTCCCCGGAATCGGCGCGAGGGCAGCCGACGGGGTAGAAATCGCCCTCGGCTGGGCCACGCTCATCGTGCTCCTCCTCCTGGCCTCTCATGCCGCGGGCGTCATGATGCGCTCTCGGTCGCCCTGGCTCCTCTTCGACTTCGTGGCGCTGGGCCTGGTCGTGGCTCTGATCGCGAGCTCGGGCGACAGGCTCCTGCTCGAGGGGGCGTTCGTCCCAGCCTTCCGGATCGTCATGGCGCTGGTCATCGCCCTGCCTCTTGCGCTTCTCGCCGCCAGCCTCGTTCAGGTGATCCGGGGGCGGACCGATCTGCGCCAGGGACATCGCTGGCTCTCGGTCACGCTCTGGTCGCTCCTGCTCGTCTTCGGACTGGCCAGCCTGGGGTATTCCCATTGGGTGCTCGCCGTCGCTCCCGAAGACCTGAACAAGGTTTTTCGCACCACGCCCGCTCCGGCCGGGAGTTGGATCGCCCTGGAGGGAGAAGCGAGGCACTGGGGTCCATTCAGCCCGACGTTCCTGGTCGACACCTCCTCCGGCCGTTCCGTGCGCCTGGAGCGATCCGCGGTCCCCTTGCAGTGGACACATCTCCGGCCCGAGATCTCGGCCGACGGACGGCGAGCGGTCTGGCTGGCGCGCCAACACAGCGACGTCGACTCGCCAGCCGAGCTGATGACGCTCGACCTGACCCGGCCTGAGGCTGTCCCGGTCAGCACGCCGGTGACGTTCCCGATGACCTACCCGGACGCGCCGGTCGATATCGCCCTGTCCCCCGACGGCAGCCGCCTCGCGAGCCTGAGGCGGGGGCGCCTGCTCGTGGACGAGGTCTCCACGGGCCGGACCCTGCTCTCTCTTCCTCTGCCCGGACGGGAGATCCCGCAGAACCAGCGCCTGCTGTTCCTGGGCCCCGACCTCATCCGGATGTATCTGTACTATCTGAACGTCCGGAGCGCCGCCCCTCCACGGACCGAGATCTACGAGGTCGAGATCAAAGCCCGCCAGCTCACCAAAACCGGCAGCGCCGAGCGGTCGCTCTGGACTCTGGACTGGGACGACGAGAGCCATGAGCGCATTCCGGTGCGCGATGTGGCCAAGGGCCTGCTCCACATCCATGACGGCAGGACCGGCGAAGTCCTGGCGACCCTCCCCGCCTCCCGTCTGCCATGGGCCGAAATCGCACTGCTCCCCCGCGAGCGCATCGCCGTCCCCATCGGCCGGAGGGGCTCTTGGGACCTCAAGATCCTTGCACAGGACGGGAGCGAGATCCGGCGTTTCCATTTCGACGGCGTCCACATGCTCCAGGCGGGCCCGCAACCCGATCCCGACCATCTCTTCGTAGTCTCATGGAAGGGCCAGAAGCCCGAAGAAGGGCGGCAGTTACGGCTGCTCGACCTGGAAAGCGGCGCCTCGCGGCTGCTCGGCGAGGAGCTGGTCCCGGTATCCCGGTCCTCCTCTCCGGGGAGCCTCGGCTCGAAGCTCTTCATCGAGGAGGGCAAGCGGCTCGTCCAGCTCGACCCGCTCCGCGGCGAGAAGCGGGTCGTCCTGGAGCTAGGTAAGGATCAGTAGGCCGGCGCCGGAGCGGCGGTCTTCGTATCGTCCAGCTCCTCGATCAACGCTGAAGAGGCGGCGCGCTCTTTCCGGAGACGCGCCGCGGTCTTCTCGTTCGCCCGCAGGACGCGCAGGAGGTTCTCCCCCGCGAGCTTGCGGACGTCCGCCTCGCTCCAGCCGCGCCGCAGCAGCTCGGCGAGGAGCATGGGGAAGTCGTCGACCCCTTCGAGCCCCAGCGGCACCGCCGTGATGCCGTCGAAGTCGGAGCCGATCCCCACGTGGTCGGCGCCGGCCGTCCGGCGGACGTAGTCGATATGGTCGGCCACTTGGGCCAGCGTCGCGCGCGGCGCCGGGTTGGCCTTGCGCCAGGCCTCCAACTCGCTCTCGGCCCGTTTCGGGTCGCCCGGGAACAGGGCCTTGAGCCGCGCCTCGGCCGCGTCGTCCTCGGCGTTCCAGGCGCGCACCTGCTCGGAGACGAACGAGGGGACGAAGGTCACCATCACCACTCCGCCATCCTCGGGCAGCAGCCGCAGCACGTCGTCCGGCACGTCGCGCGGGTGGTCGGTGATCGCCCGGGCCGAGGAGTGGGAGAAGATCACCGGCGCCTCGGAGACCGCCATGGCCTCCTTCATGGTCTCGGGCGAGACGTGCGACAGGTCGACCAGCATGCCGAGCCGGTTCATCTCGCGGATCACCTCCTCGCCGAAACGGGTGAGGCCGCCGTGCACCGGGCCGTCGGTCGCCGAGTCGGCCCAGTCGTTGTTCTTGGAGTGGGTGATCGTCATGTAGCGGGCGCCGGCGTTGTAGAGCTGGCGCAGCACCCCCAGCGAGTTGTCGATCGAGTGCCACCCCTCCATGCCGATCAGCGACGCCACCTTGCCCGCCTTGTGGATGCGGACGATGTCGTCGGCCGTGGTGGCGAGCTCGAAGACGTCAGGGTAGCGCTCGGCCAGCCGGTGGACGACGTCGATCTGCTCCATGACCGTGCGCACCGCCGCCGGACCCGAGATCTCGGCCGGGATGTAGACCGACCAGAACTGGCCGCCGACGCCGCCCTGGCGCAGGCGCGGGATGTCGGTGTGCATGGGCTTCTCGAATTTCGAGGTGTCCCCCTGGAGGTCGATCCGGTCAAGATGGTTCTGAACCCGCTGCCGGTACTCCCAGGGGAGGTCGTTGTGCCCGTCGATCAGCGGCACCGCGGCGAGGATCTTGCGCGCCCGTTCGACCAGGGCCGGGTCGGGCGGCTGCCAGGTGGAGGTCTCCTGCGCCTCGGTGTTGGAGCCCGCCAGAGTCAACCAGAAGAAGGCACCCCAGAGAAACCAGCTCATCCGTCGCATCGAAGTCTCCTTATCGAATTCCCGGAGGCATTCTAGCCCGGCCATCGTTGGACCGACGGCAATTCTTTGACTAGACTGACAGCCATGGCGAGGACGCTCCCCAAGACCGCATACCCCCACATCGACCTCGATGGCGCCGGAGCTCCCCTCATCACCGGCACCACGATGAAAGTCGTCGAGCTGGTGATGGCCCAGACAGCTTACGGATGGAGCCCCGAGGAGCTCCACTTCCAACATCCGGACATCCCCTTGGGCCATATCCACTCCGCCTTGGCCTACTACTGGGATCACAAGGGTGAGTTGGATGAGGACATTGAGAGGCGCTCCCGGTTCGCCGAGCAGGCGCGCCAGGAAGCCGGTCCGTCCCCTCTCGCCGAGAAGCTCCGCGTAAGAACCAGCCGCCCGTGAGCGTGGCCTTCTATATGGACGAGAACGTCCACCGGGCCATCACGGCCGGACTGCGCCTACGAGGAGTCGAGGTCCTGACGGTTCAGGAGGATGGCCGGAGAGGGATCTCCGACCCTCTGGTGCTCGAACGGGCGAACGAGTTGGGACGTCCTCTTTTCTCTCAAGACGACGACCTGCTCGCGGAAGCTCGCAACCGACAGGCAGAAGGTCGCCCGTTCTCCGGCGTCGTGTATGCGCACCAGCTCCACGTTACGATCGGTGATTGCGTCCGGGACCTGGAGCTCATGGCCCGTGCCTCGGATCCCGAAGACCTTGAGAATCGGGTCGAGTTCCTGCCCTTGTAGCCATCCTGGAGATTTCATGGACCATCCCACCCCCTTCCGTCCCGAAGACCACGCCGTCTACAACCCCGAAAAGATGGGCAAGAGCACGCTGTTCCAGTCGGAGCGGCTGCTGGTGGGTTTGAACGCCTTCGAGCCGGGGCAGGAGCACAAGCTACACGCCCACTCAGGGCTGGACAAGGTCTATCACGTGCTTGCCGGACGCGGCGTCTTCCTGCTCGAAGGCCGCGAAGAGCCCATGGCGACCGGGACCATGCTGATCGCCCCCGACGGGGTGCCGCATGGCATCCGCAACACCGGCGACGAACGGCTGCTGGTGCTGGCGATCCTGGCCCCTTCACCCTGAGCCTCCCCTCCTCTGTCTCTTTTACCCCTTCAGCAGCTACCAGCTATTGAAGAGGGTCTGACACAGATCCGTCGATCCGGAGGGAGAGAGCGCATGGCAAGACTCCTGTTCATCCTCGACCACGAAGAGGGACACCTGCTTTCGACGATGAAGCTCGCCCGCCAGCTCGCGGCGCGCGGCCACTCGGTCCACTACCTGGGCCTCGCCGAAGGGGCCGACCTCGTCCGCCGCCACGGCTTTGGGTTCACCCCGATCCTGGAGGATGTCCTGCCGAAGGGGACCGCCGTGGCGATGCAGGAGGAGATGGCCCAGCTGATGCAGAGCGAGACCTGGGCGTCCGCCTCGACCCAGGGCAGGGAGCTCGAGCTGAACCCCTCGCTGCGGTACCTCCAGCACCTGGTCCAGGGAGAGGGCTTCGACAGGACGTTGCGCTCCCTGCAGCCGGACCTGCTGTTGATCACCAGCCACTACATCGTCCATGCCCTGGCGCTGTACTACCGGTACAAGCTGCCCATGGTGCTGCTCAACCCGAGCCTGCGCTCGTTCCCGAAGTCCCAGTACTCCGCCGCGATCCAGGGCCTGCTGCTGGAGATCGGCCTCGGCGCCGAGCCGCTCTTCGACCTCGTGCGCAAGGTCGCGCCTTCGGCGCGCCGGTTCAGCGACATCACGGCGCCGATCGTGGCCATGCGCGAGCTGACCCTCTACCCCGCCGACTTCGAACTGCCCCGACGGGAGCAGGAGGTGGAAGCCTTTTATATCGAGGCCTCGGTCGACCTCGACCGTCCCGAAGAGGGGGACTTCCCCTGGGAGCGGCTCGATCCCGCCCGGCGGATCGTCTACTGCTCGGTCGGCAGCCAGAGCCGGCTGCTCGGCCGCGAAAAGGTCATCCGCTTCCTGCGCGCCGCCACCGAGGCCGCGGCGTCCCGCCCGCACTGGCAGCTCGTCCTCTCGACCGGCAATCTGATCGACCCCGCCGAGCTTCCCGCTCCGGAAGGCTCCATCCTCGTCCGCTGGGTGCCGCAGATGGCCCTGCTGCGGCGCGCCGCGGTGATGATCACCCACGCCGGCATGGGGACCGCCAAGGAGTGCATCTTCCTCGGCGTCCCGATGGCGGCCTTTCCGATGATGCGCGACCAGCCCGCCATCGCGGAACGGATCGTCTACCACCGCCTCGGCGCGAGAGGCGACTTTGAAACGGCGACGGCGGAGCAGATCGGCGCCCTCGTCGATCAGGTGGACCAGGACGAGACGGTCCGCGCCAGCGTCGCGCGGATGCGGCAGCGTTTCCTGGAAATCGAGGAATCCGAGATCGGGGTCCAGCGGATCGAGGAGGTGCTGAACGGGCAGGCGCTCAGCCGCCGGGCGTCCCTCCCGTCTTAGAGAGACCGACGAGACCGACCAGCTTGAGCACATGGGGCAGGCCGCCGGCCACCGCGGCGACCAGGGCGATCGTCGAATCGAGCGCCTCCTTCTGGGTGAAGCCGAAGAAGAGGACCAGCCCCAGCAGCGTCGCGTAGAGAGGCCTCTGGAGCCGCCCCCAGAGGCTATACCGCCCGGACTCCTGCTCCCTCTTGCTCACCTCGTGCCTGGGGCTGGTACAGGTGATGTGACAGCGGAAGCTCTCGTTCATCAGGCGGGGAGCCGGGTCGCACAGCACCAGCCCGCGCGCGATCAGCCGCTCCAGAGGCTGGATGTTCTTGGGGTTGACCAGGCCTTCTTCCGCCAGCTGCAGCAGCACGACCCGCTCCGGCTCCGTGATCGAGGCCCAGAGGGACTCGTAGTGGGACTCCGCCAGCCGCTCGATCTCGTCGAGGAGCCCATCCCGGTCCAACTCCTCCGGGCCGAGGTCGGACAACAGGCCGCGGCCGATCTCCTGGAGCGGCGCCGTCGGGCCGCATTCACGACGGACCAGGTCCAGGCAACGGTCGACCTGCCGGCGCCAGACGAGGCCCTCGACCCAGGGCCGCTGCTCTCCGAGGAGCCTCACCCGGGCCTGGCAGAGGCTCTCTTCCAGCGCCGCGGCATCCTTTGACAGGCCCGATGGGCTCCCGATGCCGAGCGACGAGAGCCGCCGGCGGGACATCCAGAGGGGTGACCCGGCCCTCAGGAGCAACAGGTTCCTGCTCAGGAAACCGGCGATGCCGAAGCTGACCAGGGCCAGCACGATCACGCCCACCGCCAGCCATTTCCAGTCCCTCTTCTCGAAACCGGGCGGAGGCAGCGAGGACGAAAGGTGGATCGTCCCTTTCTCCGAGCCCTGATTGCCGTGCAGCCTCAGCCGGCCGCCGGCGAGGTGGTGCCATCGCCAAGGCCATCCGTCCCTCTCGTCGAAGGCGAGGCGCGCCATCTCCCGCGAGTGCTCGTTGTAGATCGGAAACGAGTCCTCCTGCAGGGCCACCAGCCAGGCCAGGTGCGGGTCCGGCAGAGGCTCCTGGGCGCACCGGCTGCCCTTGCAGGGCTTGCGGTCGGTCGCGAAGAAGACCGTGCTGTAGTCCCCCAGGGGGAGATCGCGCGACTCCCCTCTCCCGGCGAGTTGCTGGAACATCCGCAGCTGCCCGTGCTTGACCAGGTTCTCGAACGGCAGGTCGCGCGCCAGCTTGAAGAAAGAGACGGCCGGCAGGACCGTCAGGACCATCAGCAGCAGGGTGGCGCTGGCGAGATAGACGCCCCGCAATGGCATCATCGAACGGTGCCGCTGAAAGAACCCGGTGATCGCCGGCAGGAAGAGGAAAAGGGCGCCCACCGCCAGCGCGGCGACCGAAAAAGCCAGGACCCGCGGCCGCTCCGGCAGCAGCCGCCAGGCGCCGACCGCCACCACCAGCGAGAGGGCGGCCAGGGCGACCGTCACCGCCATCCTCTGCTTGTCGTCCCGCAGTCCCTCGTCGGACCGGACCTTGACATAGGAGACGAACAGCGCCAGGAGCGGCACCAGCATGCCGTTGACCAGCAGGAAGACGGGGTCTCCGGTGAACAGCGGCGCCAGGTAGGCCAGCAGGCAACAGGCATAGACCATGGCGAGCTGCACGTAGGTGCCGCGGCGGGGATCAGACGGCCAGATCCAGCGCGCCCGCGTCGACGACAGCAGGTAGACCAGGCTGAACAGCAGCAGGAACAGCCCCGCGTAGAGGACCAGGCAGGCCAAGGCGACGGTCACGATCTGGACATGAATCGCCCGTAACAGGGTCAGGTCCCGGAAAGTGACGATGGTCCAGGGCAGCCCTTCCATCGGCATGGTGTAGATCTGGTGCTGCCGTCCGAGGTAGCGGACCTTGATCGAGTCCCGCCGCTCCGCGAACAGCAGCGCCTCGAGCTCGCGGCTTTCGGTCTCTTCGAGGAAGTTCTCCTGCAGGGCCCGCTTGGGATCGGAGTGGAAGAGCACCCTCCCCGCGGGCTCGATGACGGCAAAGCCGAACCCCGGCGGCAGCACCGGCCTGTGGACCGACGCCAGGACGGTCGACAGCACGGCGACGGCCTCCCGGCCGTCGCGGTCCCGGACGGGGACGGCGATCTCGTCCATGTCTTTGCCGGTCGTCCAGCTGCGGATCGGCTGGATCGCGAAGCCGCCCGGCAGGAGCCGGCCGGTGAGGGCGTCCTGGAAGTACTCCCGTTTCCACACCGAGATCTTCGACGTCTCCTGGCCCCGCGGGGTCCACTTGAACCTCTGGATGCCGTCGCTGCCGGCCCAGAAGAAGTCGACATGTCTCGAGTCCTCGGGCAACCGGCCGGCGGCCTGGGCCGTGGCGTCGGCCTTCAGGGCCTGCTCATTCAGGGAGGCGAGGTCCTCCCGCGCACTGGCCAGCTCCCGGGTCAGATCCTCGTGGACTCTCCCGGCGAGCCGTTCGAGCTGCCCGTCGGCCACCCGGTTGAGCTGCTTGTAGACGATCCTGTCGAGCAGGAGGATCGACAGCACCGACACCCCGATCAGCGCGCAGAGCGCGGCGAGCAACCCGTCGATCGAGCGCAGTCGCTCCTCCCGGCCGATGGTGACAAGCTTGAGGAACGGCAGGGCCAGCAGGGCGAGCAGCAACCCGCCGACGAGCAGGATAATCACGTCCGCCGGGATCCTGAACGACTCCATCTGCAACGCCCGGGTCCGCATCAGCCCGCACAGGACCCAGTCTCCTTCGAGCGGCTGGAAGAACAGCTTGTACTTTCGTCCCGAGACCTCGACATCGTGGGTTCCCGTCGAACGGGAGATCCGCTCCAGGCCGTCCTTGTCGAGCCCGTCCAGGGCGGCGAGCGTCCGCAACTGCAGGTCGCCCCGGCCCGTCTGGTGCAGGATCAACCCCTTTGCGTTGGCGAGGATCAGCTTGTCGAACTGATGTTTCTCGAGCGCCGGCTCGACCACGTCGCCCGCTCTGACTCGCGCCCTGGGGACGTCCGAATCATAGAAAACAAACCAGCGTCCATCCGCGGCGAAGTCTTCTTTGACGATCGCCGGCTTCCGCGAGGCCGGTTTCGGCGGCAGCTCCGGCTCGATCATCTCCAGCCGGGGCGCGGTTCCACCGTTGCCCACCAGCTGGCGGTAGTCGGCGATCTGCGCGTCGATACGGTCGGCGATGGCGTCGAGCCGGCGCAGCTCGAGCTCGATCATGTACTCCCGCCGCGGCTCGACGTGCAGGAAGAAGTAGGCCGCGCTCAGTCCGACGACGAGCGAAAAGACGAGGACGGCGAGGAGAGGAAGCTTGAAACGATCCATGTGCGGGCCCTCTGAAACGACAGGCGCGCCACGGCACGTGCTCGTTACAAGCTGTGACAGCGTCTTCTCTATAGACGTTGCCGCAGCCCGGATTCCCAGGACAGAGCGCCTATCGCACCTTCCAGAGCTTGTGCTGTTGGACCGACAGCCGCCAGGGCGGGTTGTCGCGGCAGAGGCGGATGCACCAGTCGAGGGTGCGCGGGTCGACCTGGTCGCCGTCGAAGGCGGGCGAGATCAGGTAGTGCTCGGCCTGGACCACGGTCCTGGGGATGGCCTGGCCGTAGCCGCGGACATACTTGACCTCGTGGGCGGTGCGCTGCCGCACCGCATGCTCGGCGACCTTGGGGCTGACCGTGATCCAGTCGATCCCCGGCGGCAGCTCGACGCTGCCGTTGGTCTCGACGGCGAGCTCGAAGCCGGCGGCGTGGAGGGCGTCGACCAGCGCCGCGTCGACCTGGAGCGCCGGCTCGCCGCCGGTCAGGATCACCCAGCCGCACCGCTCCGAGAGCTGGCGCATCTCGGCGACGATCTCCTCGGCGGTCATCCAGCGGCCCGACTCGAACTCGGTGTCGCAGTCGAAGCCGTGCGTCTCCACCTTGCAGGCCAGGTTGCAGCGCGCCAGGCGCAGGAAGACGTTGGGGGTCCCGGCGCGGACCCCCTCCCCCTGCAAGCTGTAGAAGATCTCGTTGACCAGGTAGCGCTTCACGCCACCATTCTATGACTCCACCCGCAGGTCGACATACGGCGGCGGCGGCTGGATGGCCGAGAAGTCGTTCTCGAACAGGATGACGTCGCCGTTCCTGCCGACCTCCTTGAAGCCCGCGAACTTGTAGGTGATCAGCATCTGCCGGTTGCGGTCGTTCGACACGAACTCGGCGCGCAGCTTGACCCCCGCCTCCTTCGCCATGCGCAGGACGTGGTGGATCATGATCATGCCGACGCCCTTGGACATGACGCGGCAGGACATGAGGAGCAGCTTCACCGACCAGACGTCGGGGTCGCACTCGATCAGGGTGAGGCCGATCTTGCCGTAGGTGCCGTGCTTGTCCTCCAGCGAGGAGATCAGCAGCTTGTGGCGGTCCGACCGGCTGAAGGCGTCCAGCTCCTCATAGGAGTAGGTGTAGCCGGTGGTGTTGAGCTGGTGCGTGCGCACGGTCAGCTCCTCGGCCCGCTTCAGGTCCTCCTCGCGGGCCGGCGCGATGGTGAAGATCATGCCGAGCGTCGACAGGAACTCCTCCGTCGGCCCCACGAACTCCGCCTCCGCCCGGTTGCGGCGGATATCGGCCATGTACATGGCGCGGCGCTTCTTCGAGTCCTCGGTGATGAACCGCGGGTTGAGCTCCGGCCGGTCGAGGAGGTCTTCGAGCAGCATCGAGTCGATGCAGAGCACCTGGGCGTGCGAGAAGGCGACCTCCTCGCGCTCGAACGGCTGGTCGTCGATGAAGGCGACGGCGTCGAGGGCGATGTTGATGTCCTTGGCGATCTGGGCGATCGAGGCCGCCTTGGAGTTCCAGTTGATCTGCGGGTAGAGGAAGTACTCGTCGAGGCCGTACTCCTTGAGCTTGGCCATCGCGACGTCGTGATCGTTGCGGCTGGCGACCGAGTGCAGGATGCCGCGCTCGTCGAGCGTCTTGAGGATCTCGACGACGTGCGGCCGCAAGGTGACCTCGGGGTCCTCCAGCAGGATGCCGTCCCAGACCGTGTTGTCGAGGTCCCAGACCACGACCTTGATGGTCTGCTTGTCTTTCTTCTTCTTCTGGATCTCTGCCTCGGCGATCATGTTCAAA
>JBKKAU010000484.1:0-12074 GCA_046714475.1 Thermoanaerobaculia bacterium | reverse complement strand
GCCGGCGAGCGCCGGCGCCGGGTGCCGCTGCCGGCGTATCCGTTCGAGCGGCAGCGGTACTGGATCGAGCCGAAAGCGGTCGCGCCCCTCTCCGCCCCGGCCGCGTCCGGAGTGCCGGAGAGGTTGGCGGACATCACGGACTGGTTTCATACGCCCTCCTGGAAGCGCACGCCCCGGCTCCGCGGCTCCGCCATGGGTTCCCTCGGTGGCCGCTGGCTCGTGCTCCTCGATCCGCTCGGGCTCGGCGACCGCCTGGTGGAACGCCTGGCAGAGGCCGGATGCGAGGTGGCGACGGTCCAGGCCGGCCAAGCCTTCTCCCGCACTGCCCCGGGGCAATACACGCTCGATCCGCTCGCCGGCGGCGACTTCGGCGCGTTGTTCTCCGACCTCGGCGCGGTACCCGATCGCATCCTCCACCTCTGGAGCCTCGGCCCGGCGGAGCCTCTGGAGACCGGGGAAGCGCTGGCGCGCGGCTACCATGCCCTGGTCTCCCTCACTCAGGAGCTGGCCCGGCGGAAGGGGCAGGGTCCGGCCGAGATTTGCGTGATCGTCAACGGCCTCTGCGACGTTCTATGGACGGACCCGCTCCACCCCGAGAAGGCGACCCTCTTCGGGCCGCTGCGGGTGATCCCCCAGGAGCATCCGCGGATCGCCTGCCGTCTGATCGACGTCGATGCCGGCGAGATCGGAACGGAGCTCGGGGACCGGTTGCTCGCCGAGCTCGCGGATCCGGTGACCGCGCAGGTGGTCGCCTGGCGCGGTCCGCACCGCTGGTCGCCGATGCTCGAACCGGCGCCCCTCGTGCCAGCGACGGAACGGCCCACGCTCCTCAAGGAGGGGGGCACGTACCTGATCACCGGCGGTCTGGGCGGCCTCGGTCTCGGCCTCGCCGGCCAGCTGGCGCGGACGGTCGGAGCCCGGTTGGTCCTCACCGGCCGGTCGGCGCTCCCGGACCGCGAGCTCTGGCCCGAGAGGATGGCCGGCGAGGACGAGCTGGCCCGCCGGCTTCGCGAGGTGCAGGCGCTCGAAGCCGCCGGCGTCGAGGTGCTGGTCGTCCCCGCCGACGTCACGGACGTCGCGGCGATGCGGCGCGCCGTGGAGATGGCCCGGCGGCGGTTCGGCAGGATCGACGGGGTCTTCCATGCCGCGGGCGTGCCGGGGGCCGGGCTCCTCCAGCTCAAGACGCGGGAAGCCGCGGCGCTCGTGCTCGAGCCCAAGGTACAAGGCACCCTGGTCCTCGAAGCCGTCCTCGGCGACGATCCCCCGGACTTCCTCGTCCTGTTCTCCTCGCTCAACGCCGTGGTGGGAGGGATCGGACAGGTCGACTACAGCGCCGCCAACGCGTTTCTCGGCGTGTTCGCCCGCAGCAGGAGCCTGCGGGCCGGGACGCGGGTGATCGCCGTCGACTGGTGCGAATGGCGCTGGAACCGCTGGACCGATGAGCTGATCGCCGACCCCGTGATCCTCCAGGCCCTGAGGCGCCGTCGCGAGATCCTCGGTCTGACCTTCGCGGAGGGTATGGAGGCGCTCGAGCGGATCCTGGAGAGTGGCCTCCCCGAAGTCGTGGTGTCGACTTTCGATCTCCTCGAGGCGATCGACGCCGAGTCTTCGACCGCCGAGGCTTTGGATGAGCTGGCGGAGCTGGGCGGCTCCTCGCCGGACCAGAAAAGACATCCAAGACCAGCCCTTCAGACGCCCTGGGTCGCGCCATCGACCGGAACCGAGATGAAGCTGGCGGCGCTCTGGGAGGAGCTGCTGGGCATCGCGCCGATCGGGGTGCACGACGACTTCTTCCAGCTCGGCGGGCATTCGCTGCTGGGTCTCCAGGTCGTCTCCCGCATCCAGGCCCGGCTCGGCGTCGAGATCCCTTTGCGGACCCTCTTCGAAGCCCCGACGGTCCAGGAGCTCGCGGCCCGGATCGAGACGTCGCTCCAGGACGGCGCGGCACAGCTCATTCCGCCGCTCGTCCCGGTGCCCCGGGAAGGGCGCCTGCCCCTCTCATTCGCCCAGCAACGCCTCTGGTTCCTCGACCAGCTCGAGCCGGGCAAGGCGGTCTACAACATCCCGATGACGTTGCGCGCCGAGGGACCAATCCATAGGGCTGCGCTGGCCCTTTCGCTCGGCGAGATCCTCCGCCGGCATGAGGCACTGCGTACCGTGTTCGCTGAGTTGGAGGACGGCGAACCGGTGCAGGTAATCCAAACTTCGATCCCTTTCGAGCTGCAGGTCATCGATCTGTCGGGGCTGCCCGAGAGCCGGCGCGAGTTGCTCGGCCTCACGCTGGCCGGTGAAGAGGCCGCTCGCCCGTTCGATCTCACGCGCGGTCCTCTGCTGCGCGGCGTGCTGCTGCGCCTCGCCGAGGAAGACCACTTCGTAGCGCTGACCATGCATCATATCGTCAGCGACGGCTGGTCGACGGGTATTCTCGTCCGAGAGATCTCGGGCCTCTACCTGTCGTTTGTCGCAGGCAGGCCCTCCCCTCTGCCCGAGTTGCCGGTGCAGTACGCGGACTACGCGGCGTGGCAGCGCTCCTGGCTGCGGGGCGAGCTCATGGAGCGGCAAGTCTCCTACTGGCGCCAACAGCTTGCGGGCATGCCACCGCTGCTGGAGCTTCCAACGGACCGCCCCCGCGCCGCAGTACAGAGCTTCCGCGGCGCCTCGCGTCCAGTGCGGCTGTCGACCGAGCTCACGCTGCGCGCCGAGACCCTGGGCCATGCCGAGGGAGCCACGCTTTTCATGGTGCTTATGGCTGCTTTCCAGGCTCTCCTCGCGCATTACAGCGGACAGCAGGACCTCGCGGTGGGCACCCCGGTCGCCGGACGCAATCAGATAGAAATCGAGAGCCTCATCGGGTTCTTTGTCAATACGCTGGTACTACGCGCCGATGTTTCAGGCGAGCCTTCTTTCCGCGAGCTGCTCGGCCGTGCCCGCGAAATCGCGCTGGCTGCTCAGGCTCACCAAGACGTGCCGTTCGAAAAGGTGGTCCAGGAGCTCGTACCGGAGAGGAGCCTCGCGCAGGCGCCTCTGTTTCAGGTCATGCTGGTGCTGCAAAACCTTCCCGAGAACGTGCAGCTCGGAGACTTGCGCCTATGGCCGGCGCACGTGCCTGCAACGACATCGAAATTCGACCTCACTCTGTTCCTCGGTGAGTGGCAGGGCGGATTACAAGGCGTGATCGAGTATGCCGTCGATTTGTTTGATGCTGCCAGCATCGACCGCCTTGTCCGCCACTTCGAGAGTCTGCTCGTTGCGGCCCTGGCCGCACCGGATCTGCCCTTGGCGGATCTTCCCCTGCTCAGTGAGGCCGAACGCCATCAGCTCCTCATCGAATGGAGAGGGATAGGCGGGCAGCCCCCCGCGGCGCCGACGCTCCATAGCGGTTTCGAAGCGCATGCCCGGAAGACGCCCGAAGCCACGGCTCTCACCTGTGAGGGCGCCGCCCTGAGCTACGGTGAGCTGAACCGGCGCTCCAACCAGCTGGCCCGCTGGCTGCGCGGGCACGGAGTCGGCCCCGAGAGCCGGGTGGGGCTCTGCCTGGAACGCTCCCTCGATCTGGTGGTGGGACTCCTGGGGATTCTCAAGGCCGGAGGTGCCTACGTGCCGTTGGATCCCGGCTCCCCGCGCGAGCGGCTGGCCTGGATGATTGAGGACGCAGGAGTGCAGGTCGTGGTAGCGACTGCAGGGTCGTCCGCTGCTCTTCCGGACGCCTCTCGGCAGATCTTGCTCGACTCGGACCGCAATCAGCTGGAGCGGCTCCAGGGCGAGGACCTCGAGTCTTTCACGCATGGGGCGTGCCTGGCCTACGTAATCTACACATCGGGCTCCACCGGCCGTCCCAAGGGCGTGTTGGTGAGCCATGGCAACGTCATCCGGCTCTTCGCCGCCACTCAGGCGTGGTTTGGCTTCGCCGAGCGGGACGTCTGGACACTGTTCCACTCCTACGCCTTCGACTTCTCGGTCTGGGAGATCTGGGGGGCGCTGTTCTGCGGCGGCCGTTTGGTGATCGTGCCCTACGAAGTGAGCCGCTCGCCCGAGTCGTTCCTTAATTTGCTGATCCAGGAGCGGGTTACCGTGCTCAACCAGACCCCTTCGGCCTTCGTCCAGCTCTCCAAGGTCGACGAGGAGCGCGGCGGCGTCCCGACCGACCTGCGGCTGTTGATCTTCGGCGGTGAAGCCTTGGATCCGGCCTGCTTGGCCCCCTGGTTCGCCCGCCACTCCGACGAACGGCCGCTCCTGGTCAACATGTACGGAATCACCGAAACCACGGTGCATGTCACCTTCCGGCCACTCCGTGCGGCGGACACCCGGGCCGAGTGGCGCAGCATCATCGGTCGTCCGATCCCCGACCTGTCTCTTGCTGTTCTGGGCCCTGGCTTGCGACCGATGCCGATTGGTGTTCCGGGCGAGCTCGTGATCGGTGGTGCAGGGCTGGCGAGGGGCTACATGGGCCGGCCGGAGCTGACCGCGATGCGCTTCGTCCCGGACCCGAACAGCGGCCAGCCGGGAGCAAGGCTCTACCGCTCGGGCGACCTGGGGCGTTTCCTCGCCAGTGGTGAAGTGGAGTACCTCGGCCGAATCGACCACCAGGTCAAGATCCGCGGTTTTCGGATCGAGTTGGGAGAGATCGAAGCCGCGCTTGCGGAGCATCCATCGGTCCGGCAGGCCATCGTGCTGGTAGCGGAGCACGCGGCGGGTGAAAAACGCCTGATCGCCTGGCTCGCCACGGACGATGAGACAGCCCCCTCGCTCGAGGAGCTGCGGCTGTTTCTCAAGCAGCGTCTGCCTGAGCAAATGATCCCGGCCGTCTTCTTGGCTGTCCGCTCGTTGCCGCTCACCGCACACGGCAAGATCGACCGCGCCGCCCTGGCCAGCGAGGCCGCGACGGCAAGCCCGCAGCGCATTGGAACGGCCTCCGGGACACGGCCGCTTCGCACCAGCGCCGAGCGGGCGCTCGCCCGCGTCTGGGAAAAGGTGCTCGGGCTCGACGAGGTGAGGGCCGACGACAATTTCTTTGCTCTGGGTGGCGACTCGATCTCGAGCATCCGGGTGCGCGCGCTGGCCATGCAGGCGGGGCTGGATTTCGATATTCAAGACCTCTTCCGCTACCCGACCGTCGCCGAACTGGCCCTGGCCCTGCGCGACCAGCCCCGAGAGGAGCTCACGGACCTCGAGCCGTTCAGCCTGCTCTCGGCCGCTGACAGGGAGCTTCTGCCGGCCGGTCTCGAAGATGCCTATCCGCTCTCCCGCCTGCAGCGAGGGATGCTGTTCCACAGCGAGGATCGGCGGCAATCGACTCCTTACCACAACGTCAGCACGGTCAGATTGCAGGGACTGCTGGACCTGCGGGCCTTGCAGGCGGCTTCCGAGGACGTGATTGCCCGTCACCCGGTGCTGCGCACGTCCTTCGGCGACGGTCTCTTTAGCGAGCCACTCCAACTCGTCCATCCCGCCGTCCGGGTTCCCTTCGAGGTGACCGACCTGCGCGCTCTGCCTCTGGCCTGCCGCGAGAGGTCGAGCGCCGAACGATTCGAGACGGAAAAGGAGCGCCGGTTTGACTGGGGACGTCCGCCGCTTCTGCGCTTTTGGATTCTGATCCTCGAGGACGAGATTTTCGAGTTCGGCTGGACCGAGCATCACGCCATCCTGGACGGGTGGAGTGTTGCCACCATGCTCGCCGAGTTGTTTAAAAGCTATCTGGATCGGCTCGCCCACAGACCCTATCCCGTGCGGCCTCACCGCGCATTTTTCCGCGATTTCGTCGCCCTCGAGCAACGGGCTCTCAGCGACACGGAGAGCTACCGTTTCTGGACCACCCGATTGGAAGAGTACAGCTTCTTCAGAATGCCGCGCCTTCCCCGTCCTGCCAACTACCGGATGCCCGCGCGGCGGATCCAGAGGGTTCCGCTCCTGGTGTCGCCCGGGATCGGAGAAGACCTGATGCGGCTCGCCCGCGAAACGGCCACACCCGTCAAGAGCATTCTTCTTGCCGCCCACCTCCGGGTCCTGGCACTGCTGGGCGGTACCGATGTCTTGACCGGAGTGGTGGCCAATGGGCGGCCCGAGGCCGATGGCGGTGACCGCGCCCTGGGCCTTTTCCTCAATACCTTGCCCTTCAGGCAGTCGGTCGGGGGCGGTTCCTGGGCTGAGCTCGTGCTTGCGGTGCTCGCCTCCGAGTCGGAGATGATCCCGCATCGGCGCTATCCCATGGCCGAACTGCAGCGGCAGCTGACGCGGGGAGAGCCGCTGTTCGAGGTTGCTTTCAACTACGTCCATTTCCACGTTCTCGAAGGGCTTTCCGGTTTCGAGGTTTTGTCCTACCGATCGTTGGCCGAAACCAATTTCAAGTTTCTCACTCACTGCGCTCGCCATACGGGGGGCGCGCAATTCCAGATCGACTTCGAGTACGACTCTTCTGAGATCTACGCAGAGCAGGCGCTCCTGTTTTCTGAGTACTACTCCCGCGCCCTGCTCGCCCTGGGGAGGGACTCCGGAAGCCCGCTGGATACCTTTCCGCTCCCCGAGGAGCAGCGTCATCAGATCTTGCTCGAATGGAACGACACGAGCAGGGAAGTCGCGCAGCAAACCTTGCACGCTCTGTTCTCGGAGCGCGCCTCTGAGGCGCCCGAGCGGGTCGCGGTCGTTGTTGAGGGGCAGGCGATCACGTACGGAAAGCTCGCGAGCCAGTCCGACCGTCTCGCCCGATATCTGTGCCGGCAGGGACTGGGAGAGGGGGCGCTGGTCGGGGTCTTCCTCGAACCCTGTGCCGAGATGATTGAAGGCCTGCTCGGCATTCTCAAGGCGGGTTGCGCCTACGTACCGCTCGATCCCGAGTACCCCAAGGAGCGTCTCGCCTTGGTGCTCGAGGAGGTCTCGGCCGTACTAACCCAGCAACGGCTGGCCGGGCGCCTGCCGGAGACGGGAGCGCGGACGATCCTCCTCGACGCGGACAGCGCGGCCATCATGAACGAAAACTCGCTGCCTTGTGATCTCGCGGCAGACCCCTGCCGGCTGGCGTACATCATCTACACGTCAGGCTCGACCGGTCGGCCGAAGGGGGTCATGATCGATCACCGCGGCGCGGTCAACACCCTTCTCGACATCAATCGACGTTTTGGAGTCGGTCCGGAGGATCGCGTGCTCGCGATCTCGTCTCTCTCTTTCGACCTCTCCGTGTACGACGTTTTTGGCCTGCTCGCCGCGGGCGGCACGGTCGTACTGCCTGCGGCCTCTGCGCGCCGCGATCCGGCGAGCTGGGTGCGCCTGGTGCAAGAGCACCGCGTGTCAATCTGGAATTCGGTGCCGGCCCTAGTCGAGATGTTCGTCGACTATCTCTCGGCGTCTCCGATAACGACTCTGCCCGCGTTGCGCCTAGTCCTCATGAGTGGTGACTGGATTCCGCTCAGCCTTCCCGGGCGAGTGCAGGAACTCGCCAAAGTCGATGAAGTGGTCAGCCTGGGCGGCGCCACCGAGGGCTCCATCTGGTCGATCCTTTACCCGATCCGTGAAGTGGAGCCAGCCTGGAGCAGCATTCCTTATGGTCGGCCGATGGAGAATCAGGCCCTACACGTGCTCGACGATGCTCTGGAGCCGCGGCCGCTAGGAGCGGCCGGACATCTCTTCATCGGCGGAATTGGCGTCGCCCTCGGCTACTTCCGGGATGAAGAAAAGACCCGTGCGAGCTTCGTCCTTCACCCGCGCACGCGCGAGCGCCTCTACCGCACGGGCGACCTTGGCCGCTACTTGCCGGACGGTACCATCGAGTTCCTGGGCCGCGTCGACCATCAGGTGAAGGTGCGCGGGTTCCGCATCGAACTGGGCGAGATCGAGGCGGTGCTGGCCTCGTTGCCCGGAGTGCTGGAGGCCCTGGTGATGATGCGCGAGGACACCCCCGGCGACCGGCGACTGGTCGCCTATGTGGTCGGTGACGCCGAGCCCGAGATGTTGCGTCAGGCGCTGCACGAGCAGCTGCCCAACTACATGGTGCCGGCCGCCTTCGTAAGGCTCGCAGAGTTCCCTCTCACTTCTAACGGCAAGGTGGACCGCAAGGCCCTGCCGGCTCCGGAGTGGCAGAGCACCGGGGAGAGCTATCTGGCGCCGCGGACGGCGACCGAGAAGCTCCTCGCGAGGATCTGGAGCGAACTCCTCGGTCTCGAACGGATCGGGGTGGACGAGAGCTTCTTCGAACTGGGCGGCCACTCGCTGCTGGCGACGCGGATGGTGTCGCAGTTGCGGGAGACCCTGCGGCTGGAGGTGCCGTTGAGCACGGTGTTCGAGTCGCCGACCCTGGCCGAGCTGGCGCGGTGGGTGGCGGAGCTGCAGAGCGAGAAAGTTGCCGAGGCGATGCCGATCCGCCCCGTGCCGCGCGACGGTGAGCTGCCGCTCTCCTACGCGCAGCAGCGGCTCTGGTTCCTCGACCGCATGGTGCCGGACAACCCGTTCTACAACATCTACAACCCGGTCGAGCTGTCCGGGCCGATGGACATCGAGGCCCTGCGCCGGAGCTTCGAGGAGATCGTGCGGCGCCACGAGGTGCTGCGGACGACCTTCGGCTCGGTGGACGACCGGCCGGTTCAGGTGATCGCCCCCGCGGCGCGTCTGGACCTGCCGCTGATCGACCTCCAGGGGCTGAGCGACGGGCAGCGGCAGCGGGAGCTGTCGCGGCTGTCGCGGGAGGAGGGGAGCCGGCCGTTCAACCTGTCGCGCGGGCCGATGCTGCGGCTGCACGTGGTGCGCACCGATCCCGAGCGCCACGCCCTCCTGGTCACCGTGCACCACATCGCGGCGGACGGCTGGTCGGTGCGGGTGATGATCGACGAGCTGACTGTGCTCTACGAGGCGTTCCTGGAGGGCCGGCCTTCGCCGCTGCCGGAGCTGCCGATCCAGTATGCCGATTTCTCCGTGTGGCAGCGGCAGTGGTTCCAGGGGGAGGTGTTCCAGGAGCAGCTCGGCTACTGGAAGAGCCGTCTGGCAGGGCTCGTGGAGACTCCCCTGGAGTTGCCCATGGATCACCCGCGGCCGCCGATCGAAACGTTCCGCGGGCGCACCGAGCTCTTCGGTCTCGGGGCGCCGCTGGTCCGGGAGCTCTCCGCCCGGGCCCGCCGGCACCAGGCCACGCTCTTCATGGCCGTCCTGTCCGGCTTCATGAGCCTGCTCTCCCGCTACTCCGGGCAGCAGGACATCGGGATCGGCACCGGCATCGCCAACCGCAACCGGCAGGAGATCGAGGATCTGATCGGGTTCTTCGTCAACACCCTCGTCCTGCGCACCGACCTGTCGGGCCTGCCGAGCTTCGAGGAGCTGCTGCTGCGGGTGCGGGACGCCACGGTCGGGGCGTACGACCACCAGGACCTGCCGTTCGAGATGCTCATCGAGGAGATCAATCCGGAGCGGAGCATGAACCGGCATCCGCTGGTCCAGGTGATGCTGGCCTTCCAGAACTTCCCGCGCTCGGCCCGCAGCCTGCGCGGCCTGAGCCTCACGGGTCTGGAGGGGGAGCTGGGGCAGATCGCCACCGCCAAGTTCGACATGTCGCTGTTCGTCACCGAGCAGGGAGAGGATCTCGCCCTGGCGCTGCAGTACAGCACCGATCTGTTCGAGGTGGTCACCATCCGGCGGATGCTCGGACACCTGGAGCGGCTCTTGACGGCCGCGGTCGAGAGCCCGGAGGCGCCGATGGCGGAGCTTCCGCTCCTGTCACCGGCCGAGCGGGCGCAGACGCTCCGGGAGTGGAGCGACACGGAGAAGACCTGCCCACAGGTGCCGCTGGTGCACGAGCTGTTCGCCGGGCACGCCCACCTGCGGCCGCAGGCCCCGGCGGTCACCTCCTGGGACGGAGGGCGCCTCACCTATGGCGAGGTCGAGGCCCGCGCCAACCGCCTCGCCCACCACCTGCGCTCTCTCGGCGTGGGCCCCGAGGTCCGGGTCGCGGTCGCCGCGGAGCGCACCTGTGAGCGGGTGGTCGGGATCGTGGCCGTGCTCAAAGCCGGCGGCGCCTACGTCACCCTCGACCCGGCGTATCCCAAGGAGCGGCTGGCCTGGCTGCTCGCCGACGCCGGAGCTCCGGTGCTGCTGACGCAGAAATCTGTGCGGGAGCAGCTGCCGGAGACGCGGGCCGCGGTGATCTGCCTGGACGGGGACTGGGAGTCGATCGCCGGCCGGGAGGACCACGCGCCAGAGAGTGGCGTCATGCCCGAGAACCTGGCTTACGTGGTCTACACCTCGGGCTCGACGGGCAAACCGAAGGGGGTGGAGATCCCCCATACCGGCCTGATGAACCTGGTGCGCTGGCACCGGGACCTCTACCGGGTGATGCCCGAGGACCGTGGCACGCAGATCGCCAGCCCGGCCTTCGACGCCTCGATCTGGGAGCTCTGGCCCTACCTGGCGAGCGGCGCCTCGGTCCACATCCCGGACGAGGAGACCCGGCTCTCCTCGTCCGGAATGATCCGCTGGTGGGCGGAGCAACGGATCACCCTGGCGTACCTGATGACGCCGCTGGCCGAAGGGGTGCTGGAGGAAGAGATCCCGTCCGGTCTGGACCTGCCCACGCGGGCGCTGATCATCGGCGGCGATCGGCTGCACCGCGGTCCCGCGCCGGGCGTCGGCTTCCGGCTGATGAACCACTACGGCCCGGCCGAGTACTCGGTGACCTCGACGGTGGTGGAGGTGCCACCGCGCGGCGAGAGCAGCGGCATCCCGACGATCGGCCGCGCGGTGGACAACACGCTCCTGTACGTGCTGGACCGCCGGTCCGGGATGCCGATGCCGCTGGGGGTGCCCGGCGAGCTGTACGTGGCGGGCGTGGGACTGGCGCGCGGGTACCTGGGCCGTCCGGAGCTGACGGCGGAGAAGTTCGTGCCGGACCCGTTCGCGGAGGCGCCCGGGTCGCGGATGTACCGGACCGGTGACCTGGTGAAGTGGCTGCTGGACGGGGACCTGGACTTCCTCGGCCGCCTCGACCACCAAGTGAAGATCCGCGGCTACCGGATCGAGCTGGGGGAGATCGAGACGGTGCTGGCCGAGCATCCGGCGGTGAAGGCGGGCGCCGTCCTGGCCCTGCAGGAGCCCGCGGGGCAGACGCGCCTGGCCGCCTACGTGGTATACGACCGAGAGGGGGACGCGGCGGGCGAGGAGATTGCCTCCTCGGTGGCCGAGCAAGTGACGGACTGGCAGACGCTCTACGACAACACGTACGAGCGGGGCCGCGGCGCGGAAGAGGCCTCCTTCAACATCGTGGGCTGGGACAGCAGCTACACGCGGGAGCCGATCCCGGCCGACGAGATGCGGGAGTGGACGGAGCGGACCGTCGAGGAGGTCCTGGCGCTGGGGCCGAAGCGGGTGCTCGAGATCGGCGTCGGCACGGGTCTTCTCCTCTACCGGATCGCCCCGTACTGCGACCTCTACCGCGGCACCGACTTCTCGGGTCAGGTGATCGCCTGGCTGGAGGAGCAGGTGGGGGAGAACCTGCCGCAGGTGGAGCTGGCGCGGCGTACGGCCGAGGACTTCTCCGGGATCGCGCCGCGCTCGTTCGACATGGTCCTCTTGAACTCGGTCGTCCAGTATTTCCCGGACGCCGACTACCTGGCGCGCATGCTCGCCGGAGCGGTCGAGGCGGTGGCCGACGGCGGCGCGATCTACGTGGGAGATGTGCGCAGCCTGCCCCTGCTGGAGGCGTTCCATGCCTCGGTCGAGCTGTACCAGGCGGCCTCTTCGCTCCCCCTGGAGCGGCTGCGCCAGGTCGCCGCGGCGCAGCGGGTGGAGGAGACCGAGCTCGTGCTCGACCCGGGCTTCTTCTTCGCCCTGCAAAACCGCCTGCCGCGGATCACCGCCGTCGAGGTGCGGCCGAAGCGGGACCTGGCCGACAACGAGCTGACCCGTTTCCGTTATCAGGTCGTCCTGCGGGTGGGTGGCGAGGTCCCGGCCGCCGCCGCGCTGCCGTGGCTTGATTGGGAACAGGAGGGCTTCCGCCTGCAGGAGGTGAGGCGGCGTCTGGAGGCAGGCCCGGAGGGGTTGGCCCTCTCCTGGGTGCCCAACGTGCGGGTGGAGGAGGCGGTGGCGGCGGCGCGGGCCCTCGC
>JBKKAU010000483.1:0-7238 GCA_046714475.1 Thermoanaerobaculia bacterium | reverse complement strand
GGCAACGGCAACGCCGCCCGCGTGGTCGCCGCGACCCGTCTGGCGCGCAACGCCGGGATCCAGCCGGGGCTCACCCTGCCCCAGGCGCGGGCGCTCTGCCCCAAGCTGGTGGCCCGCCCGCGCGACGGGGCTTGCGAGCAGGCGGCCCAGGAGGCCCTGCTCGAAGTCGCCGAGAGCTACTCGCCGCGGGTCGAGGACGCGGGGGACGGCACCACCTACCTGGACATCGAAGGGACCGAGCGGCATTTCCGCGGCGACTCCCCCGAGCACGACCTGGGGCGCTCCCTGATCGCCACGGCCGAACGGACGGGCCTCCCCATCCGCGTCGGCATCGCGTCGAGCAAGCTGGCGGCGCGGATCGCCGCCGGCCTTCCGGACTCGCCGGTGGTCGTGCCGCCCGGCAAAGAGGCCCCCTTCCTCGCGCCGCTGCCCCTCGCCCGGCTGTCCCCGGAAGTGGACCTCGCCACCACCCTGGAGAGCTGGGGCGTGCGCTCGGTCGGCGACTTCGCCAAGCTGCCCCAGGCGCGGGTGGCGAGCCGGCTGGGACGGACCGGCCGCGACCTGCACACGACCGCCCGGGGAGTCGATCCCCGCCCGATCATCCCGCGCGAGCCGCCGCCCGAGATCCACGAAGGGATGAACCTGGAATGGCCGCTGGTCTCGCTGGAGCCCTTCCTGTTCGTCGGGCGGGCGGCGCTGGAACGGCTCTGCCAGCGGCTGGAGGCGCGGGGGCTCGCCTGTGCCCGGCTGGCCCTGTCGTTGCGGCTCGAGCCCGACGGCCACCAGACCCGCTCCATCGACCTGCCGGCCCCCACCCGCGACGTCAAGACGCTGTTGACCCTGGTCCGTCTCGACCTGGAAGCCCGTCCGCCCGGCGCGCCGGTCGCCGGCTTCACCTTCACGGCCGACCCGGACCGCCCGCGCGAGGCCCAGCTCTCTCTCTACGGCCCGGCGGCGCTCTCCCCCGACAAGCTGGCGACCACGCTCGCCCGCCTCTTCGCGCTGCTCGGCCCCGGCCGCGCCGGCTCCCCGCGGGCCGTCGACGGGCATCGCCCCGAGCGCTTCTCCCTGGTCGAGTTCACCCCGCCGCCGCCTCCCCAGGTGCGCCGCGAGCCGCGAGCCGGGCGCGGGCTCCTCGCCGTCCGCGTCCTCCGGCCGCCGATCGAGATCGAGGTGATCCTGCGCGCCGCGGACGGTCCGGCTCTCGAGATCCCGGCGGAGATCCACGCGATGGCCGACGAGGCCTCGGGCAAGCGGCTGAAGATCGAAGGGGCCGTGAAGGTGGCCTCCGGCCCCTGGGGGCTTGAGGAGGGCTGGTGGACCGAAGAGCCGGCCGAGCGCGACTACTGGGACGTGGAGATCGCCGGCAGCGGCATCTACCGCATCTTCCGAGACCGCGCCTCCGAGACCTGGTACGCGGACGGGATCTACGACTGACCGTCTGAAGCGAAAAACGGGAGGCGGTCCGCCTCCCGTTCTCCTCAAACACAGACTGTTCCTGAACGGTTAGAACTTCCAGACCACGCCGGCATTGAGACCGAAGCCGCCGAGTTGGATGTCGACGTCCTCGTCGATTCTCGGATCGTCGTCCAGGTCGCCACGGACCGTGGCTTCCATGTTGCGGTAGATCCCTTCGACCGTAAAGCCCAGGCCGGAAGGACGGGTGATGTCGGCGCCGACCACGGCGTAGTAGCCGACCTCGTCGTCGATGTCACCCTCGGTGGTGTCGAGCAGGTAGTAGCCGGCGCCGCCGCCCACGTAGGGGCTGAACGTCTCATTGCCGGCGAACGAGAAGGCCAGGCCCGCCTCGAGCGGGATGGCGCTGACCTCGAAGTCGAAACGCTCGGGAGAGGTATCGGCCGTCACGTCACTGAAGTAGGTGGCCCGCAGGTCGACGATGCCGAACCGGAGACGCCCACCTACACCCAACGCTTCGTCCGCGTCCTCTGTGTCCCAATACGAGCCGGTCAACGCGAAATCCGTCGCGGAGGCCGGCACCGCGAGGAGCGCCAGCGCCGCGAATGCATACAGGAATGTCTTTTTCATACAAGCTCCTTTGTTCAGTGCCGCCACCCAGCCCACTCGCCGTGCGGCACGTTCTCCGTGGCCGGGTCTCCGCTGGCGACCACCCGCCGCCCTCTCCCGGCCCACTGTTGTAGCGAAGGCCCTTACACCGGGCCGCCGCCGTTGTCCTCCAGAGCTATTGCAATGTGCGTTCCACCTTCACGCTTGAGGAGGCGCGGCAGAACGGTTGGAAGGAAAAAAAGGGGTGGATTCCGCTAACCGACCCGCAGGCGCGGCTCGCTGATGCGTTCGCTCCGGCACCGCGGGCAGCGGCCGGGCGCGTGGAAACGGCGCTGGGCACGATCCACAAACTTGAAGTCGCAGGCAAGGCACCAGGCGGGCTCGACCCAGAGGCGGGAACCGCCGTGTTTCAGGCTGCGCTCGACGTGCCGGAGGTCGTCCTCGAGCGCCCGGGTAGAGGTCTCCAGCTCGCGGCGCAGCTCGTCGAAGCCCCACTCCCCCTGCTCCAGCAGATCGGTGATCCGCCGGCGCCGGGTGGAGGTCGCCTCGACGGACTCGGGAGTCTCCCTCCCCATCGCCGCTAGTAGAGCGCCTTGGGGGGCGCCATCTCGTCGAGCCGGCGGCGGACCTCGCTCCGGATCGCCGCCTCGATGCGCCAGCGCTCGATGAACCCGGCCTCGGCGGCCCGCTCGGCATACCGCGTCCGGACCTCCGCCTCGAGGGCCTGCCGGCGCCCTTCCAGGAGACGCTCCCGGCCGTCGGCGAGGAAACGGACCTTGATGCCCTTGTCGATGCTCATGAGAAGAGGATACCAGCAGCGTATGCTCGTGGAGACACACTGTCCTCGCCACCGTACAGGGGGGAGGAGGAGCTGATGCGGAGCCAGGAAGACGCCGGAAGCTCGATCGCCGTCATCGCGGACATCCACGGCAACATTTGGGCCCTGGACGCCGTGCTCGCCGACATCCGGCGCCGCGGGATCTCGCGGATCGTCAACCTGGGAGACAGCGTCTACGGCTCTCTCGACCCGCGCGGCACGGCCGACCGGCTGATGGAGACGGAGATCCCCAGCCTCCGCGGCAACCAGGACCGCATCGTCTACGCTCCCCCCGAGCCGGTGCGGGGGTCCGCGGACCATGCGTTCGTCACCCGCGAGCTGAAGGCCGAGCACCTGGAGTGGCTGCGGAGCCAGCCGCCGACGCTGATCGCCGGCGAGGTCTTCTGCTGTCACGGCACTCCCGGCTCGGACGAGACCTGTCTGATCGAAGAGGTGACGGCCCACGGGGTCCGGCTCCGCCAACCGGAAGCCGTCCTCCGGCTGCTCGACGGCGTGGCCCAGCCGGTCGTGGCCTGCGGTCACAGCCATGTCCCCCACGCGGTCTGGCTCCCGACCGGACAGCTGGTGGTCAACCCGGGGAGCGTAGGCCTCCCCGCCTACGACCACGATGAGCCGCACCCCCACGTCATGGAAGCCGGAAGCCCGCACGCGCGCTACGCCGTCCTGACCCGGGAGCCCGCCGGCTGGAAGGTCGAGCACGTCGCGGTCCCCTATCCCTGGGAAGAGGCCGCGGCCGTGGCGCGGCGGAACGGTCGCCCGGACCGGGCGCGGTGGATCGAGACCGGGAGGGCTTACCTTGACAATCTAGGCATTCGTCGTTACATTGCCTAGAGAATCTAGGTGAGGACGCCATGCCAAACCAAACCAGCAGCCTGCTCCATGGGACTCTCGAAGCCCTGATCCTCAAGACGCTGATCACCGGTCCGCGCCACGGCTACGCCATCGCGCGCTGGATCGAGGAGGCGACCGACGAGCTCCTCCAGATCGAGGAGGGCTCGCTCTACCCCGCCCTCTACCGGATGGAGCGCCGGGAATGGATCGAAGCGGAGTGGGGGATCTCGGAGCTGAACCGCCGCGCCAAGCTCTACCGCCTGACCCCCACGGGGCGCAAGCAGCTCGCCCTTGAGACCGAGCAGTGGGCGCGCTTCGCCGCCGCGGTCTCCAAAGTCCTCCTGCCCGCCGGAGCCTGAGGAAAGAGGCCGAGATGGCTCAGTCCTGGCTCTGGAAGAAGAGCGTCGACGACGAGGTGAGCGAGGAGACGGACCTCCATATCGAGCTCCGGACCCGTGAGTACATGGCGCGCGGCCTCGATCCGGCCGCCGCTCGCGACGCCGCGCTCCGCCGCTTCGGCGACCTGGACCGCGTACGTTCCACCTGCCGTGAGATCGGCCGAAGGAGGGATACCGAGATGCGCCGCCGCGAATACCTCGGGGAGCTGCGCCAGGACGTGACGTTCGCCCTGCGCCAGCTCGCCGCCAGCCCCGCGTTCACCCTGATCGCCGTGCTCACCCTGGCCCTGGGCATCGGCGCCACCACGGCGATCTTCAGCGTCGTCAACGCCGTCGTGCTGCGGCCGTTGCCGGTACCCCGGCCGGAGCAGCTCATGGTCGTCTTCAGCGAGTGGCGCGGCCAGCTTTCCGACGTATCGGCGGGCGCCTACACCGCCCTGGAAAGAGAGCAGCGCGTCTTCTCCAACGTCGCCGCGCGGTCCTACTGGAGCGTCAACCTCTCGGACGGCGAGACGCCCGAGCGGACGATCGGCGCCCAGGTCACCGCGTCCTTCTTCAAGGTCTTCGGCGTCCCCCCGGCCCACGGCCGCGTCTTCACCGCCGAGGAGGACCAGCCCGGGCGCGCGCAGGTCGTGGTCCTGAGCCACCGGCTGTGGGCGCGCCGGTTCGGCTCCGACCCGGCGGTCGTCGGCCGCGACGTCCGGTTGAACGGACTGCCCTACACGGTCGTCGGCGTCATGCCGCCACGTTTCGACCTCAGGACCGACAACGAAGAGCTCTGGGTGCCGATCGCCCTCACCCCCGAGCGCAGGGCGATCCATGACGAGTACTACCTCGCGGTGATGGCTCGCCTGCGCGAAGGCGCGACGCGGGAGCAGGCGGCGCAGAACCTCAAAACCATCGCGGCGGCGCTCCAGAAGAGCCATCCGCAGGAGAACCTGGAGCGCGGCTTCCAGGTCGATCCGTTCATGGAGCAGTTCGTCGGCGACTACAGCGAGCGCCTGCTCATCCTGCTCGGCGCGGTCGGCCTGGTGCTCCTGATCGCCTGCGGCAACGTCGCGAACCTCCTCCTGGCGCGGGGAGCGGTGCGCGCGCACGAGCTCGCGGTCCGCTCCTCCCTGGGCGCCGGCCGCGGCCGGATCGTCCGCCAGCTGCTGACGGAGAGCGCGGTGTTGTCGCTGCTCTCCTCGGTCGTGGGGCTGGCTCTCGCCTGGTGGGGCGTCCGCACGCTGGTCGCCATGAGCCCGGACGGCATCCCCCGTCTCGAGCAGACCTCGCTGGACGGGCCGGTCCTGGGATTCACCCTCGCCGTCGCGCTCCTGAGCAGCGTGATGTTCGGCCTGGCCCCCGCGCTGCGCGCCGGCCGTTCGACCGCCACGACGCTCCGGGAAGGCGGCCGCGGCTCCGCGGGGTCGAGCCGCGACTGGCTGCGGTCGGCGCTGATCTCCGCCGAGGTCGCGCTCTCGGTCCTGCTCCTGGTCGGCGCCGGGCTGCTCATCCGCTCCGCCCTGGAGCTGCAACGCATCCAACCCGGGTTCGAACCGGAAGGGGTGCTCAGCGCGCGGCTCACCCTCCCCGCCGCCGAGTACCAGGAGCCCTCCAAGGTGGTCGCCACCTTCGGCCGTCTCCTCGAGGAGACCGCCCGGATCCCGGGTGTCGAGGCCGCGGCGCTCACCAACCAGGTGCCGATGTCGCCCGGCGGCAGCAGCAACGGCCTGCTCGCCGAGGGCAAGGGCCTGTCGATGGAAAACGTAGTCATGACGCAGTTTCGCGTGGTGACGCCGGGTTACTTCCGTACCTTGGGCATCCCGATTGTCCGGGGTCGCGCCTTCGAAGACAGGGATCGGCAGGGCGCGCAAAAGGTCATGATCGTCAGCCAGACGACGGCCGAAGCGCTCTTTCCCGGACAGGATCCGATCGGCCGGCGGGTCGGCTGCTGCGAAGCGGACGAGAACGGCGTCCCGACCTTCAAGGTGATCGTCGGAGTCGCCGCAAACACCCGCTGGATGGGACTGGCCGAGGAGGTCCAGCCCGAGTTCTACCTGCCGGTCGCCCAGGCGCCGGATGAGGTCTGGGAGTGGACCCAGCGTTCCATGTACCTCGTCGCGCGCACCCGCCAGGAGCCCGAGTCGCTCGTGCCGGCGCTGCGCGGGATCGTCAAAGGCGTCGACCCGGACGTCCCCCTCTATCAGGCGCTGACCATGGAGCAGCGGATGGCGGACTCGACGGCCAACGCGCGGTTCAACACGCTCCTGCTGGCGCTGCTCGGCGCCATCGGCCTGATCCTCTCGGCCGTCGGCATCTACGGCGTGATCGCCTACTTCGTGACCCAGCGCACGCCCGAGATCGGGGTGCGGATCGCGCTGGGGGCGACGCGAAAGGACGTCATCCGGCTCGTGCTGCGGCAGGCCGCCATCCCGGTCGCGGCGGGGGTGGTCCTGGGCCTCGCCGCCTCGGCCCTGGCGACGCGCGTGCTGGCGGCGAACCTCGTGGGCGTCGAGCCGACCGACCCGGTGACGCTGGCCTCGGTGGTCGCCGCGCTCGCGGCGACGGCCCTGTTGGCCAGCATCCTCCCGGCCCGCCGCGCCGCGAGCGTCGATCCGAAGCGCGCCTTGCAGGGCGCCTGACCGCTCAGCCCGTCCGATCAGGACGGGCAGGGCCGCCCCCTGCTCCAACGCCTCTGGATAGTGCAGCCCCCGAGACAGTCCGTCCTCGGGTGAGGACGAACCCTCCTCTCCAAGGCCCCTTCTTTCCAGCCTCTCCACCACCCAAGTCCTTGTAGATTCAGCACTTCCTGGAAGCAGCCCGACGCTGGCATAGCTCTTGATCTATGGATAAGGCGCAGTGCCGGAGGGAACCTCCTCCGAAGCGCCGCAAGGACAACGAAGAGTCGTCGAGAACCGGCGGCCGAGGAAGAGACCTCCGATGTTGGAGGAAAGGAGACGAGAGATGTTTACCATGGCGAAACAACGGGTCTTCATCGCACTGTTGCTGCTGGGGTTCCTGTGCTTCGGCTCGGTGGCGGCCGAGGCTCGCGACACCAAGGGCTCGGACCGGCTCGTGAAGGGCGCCGCCATCGGCGCCGCCGCGGGCGCCGTCACCCAGGCGGTCCGGGGCCGGACCCAGGGCCGCGAGCTCCTCAAGGG
>JBKKAU010000482.1:0-17337 GCA_046714475.1 Thermoanaerobaculia bacterium | reverse complement strand
GCCGGTTGCGAGCCAGCTCGCCGTCCCGGGTATCTCGGGGCGTATGGTGCGCCCCGATTTCCCGACCGTCCGCAACTCGGGTCGGACGGTTCGCCCCGAGGTCCCGACCGTCCGCAACTTGGGGCGGACGGTTCGCCCCGAGATCCCAACCGTCCGTAACTTGGGGCAGGCGGTTCGCCCCGAGATCTTAACCGTCCGGATCTCGGGGCGGCAGGCTCTCCTCGAGGTCTCCACCGTCCGTCCCGAGCTCGCAACCGTCCGCATCCCGGTCTGAACAGTCCATAGCAGTCTCGCGGCCACCAGCGCTTCGGGGCGCAGGCCCTGGGGACTCGCGGTAGTCGCCGGAGTAGAATGCGGCGAACGGTCTATGCGAAGGAGGCTTGGATGTCAGACGATCAGAAGCCCTTCATCACCCTGCCCACGGACGAGGAGATGCGCGCCCGGAGCGAGGCGTCCGGGATGAAGCCGGTCTACAACTTCGGATTCATCGGCGGGATGTCGCGCCTGCTGGCCGCGCACGGACGGATCGGCAAGGCCATGCAGGGGGCGTTTTACGAGATGATGTTCGCGCCCGGAGCGCTCGACCGCGCCGAACGGGAGATGCTCGCCGCTGTCGCTTCGGCCGCCCAGGACTGCGAGTACTGAACGGAGTCTCACGCAGAGTTTCTGCGTGTCGAGAACAACGATCCGGAGCTGGTGGAGGCGATCAAGCGGCGCCGCTGGCGCGAGCTGCCTCACCTCACGCCCAGGCAGCGGGCGCTTTGCACCCTGGCCGAGAAGATGACCCTCACGCCGACGGAGATGACGGCCGAGGACTGGCAGCCGTTGCGCGACGCCGGGCTGGACGAGCAGGGCCTCCTCGAGGTCGCCCACATCGTGGCCATCTTCAATTACTTCCCGCGCATGGCCGATGGATTCGGGTTGAAGCCCGATCCCAAGCTGCGCGAGGCGGCTGCGACCGGCACCCCGCTCCAGCGAAGCTAGGTGGGCCAGAATCAATGCCTGGCAGGTGCTGAGGGAGAACGTATACGTTCTCCCTCTCTCTCGCTGGCGGACAGCTCCCTCAGGAATCACCTGGAGCCTGATCTCGGAACCTACTCATCCTCCCTCGCGCACTTGGCTTACCGTGAAGGATCTCTGCAGAGGTCCAGAACAGAGCCGTCTCTCTGCTACGCGTGACGCACCAATCTTGTCGGGAATTCCCTCCTTTTCCTCTGTTTCCCGGTTCCAGTCCCTTCTCTACCCTGATCGAGACACTGCTCTCTGGTTAGGGAGAGACGCCCGGCGCCAGGAATCTCAAGAGCGACAGCACTTGGGAGCGATCTCTAGAATCGCATGGCACCTAATTATGGAGTTAAGAGGGCAAACGAACTTCGCGAAATGCCTCACTCAGCTGAAGCGCCGCACTTCGCCGGTCGCCCATATCGACCAGCATGTCGAGGATCCGGAGGAACTTCTGAGCTATAGCCAGCTTCATCGGCGTGTCACGATGTGCGAAGTGGTGCACCAGTTCCGCGATACGCGCCGGGATGAACGTTCCGTGCCAACCCTTTAGGTTGTCGGGACCGTCGCCGATAATCGCAAGCACTTGGTCCGCGAAGGCTTCCGCCGGGTAGTTGGCCCTAGAGCGTTCACAGAGTGTCAAGAACAGGTCCATCACGAAAGCAGCCCATCCGCCGGCACGAACGAAACGATCAATCAGGGGCAGGATGCGGCTGATTTCGGACCAGTCGCCATTGACGTAGCGAGCGGCCAAGTCTGCGCGTTCGACTGAGACAAACATCAACGTGCGAGCAAGCTTGCGCTGATGGGAGCCTGAGAACTCTCCGCTCCTGTAGGCGTCGCGCTCAAAAGCAGAGTCTTGGAAAAATCGCCCAAGACAGAGGTCAAGCGTCGCGACTGCATCCGGTGGAACGACGGGTGCATCGTACACGTAGGCGCAGACGTAGGTGCTCGAGAATGAAGAGAGGAGAGCCCAGCAATTGTCGCCCTCGAGCATTAAAATCGGGTCGAGGAAACGGGCCTGAAAGTCGCTAATCGGGAGAAGTCCCGCCACCCGACCGAGGCTTGACCCTAGGGCGTGGGTCCATTCAAGGATGCGGGTTGCGGAACGATCTCGACGTCCGGACTTCACCCAAGGAGGCGAATTCTTCTGGTTCGTCCAGTCGAGAACGCAAGCAAGGAAGTCGAGGAGCGCACTTCTCGCGCTACTACTCAGGACCGCATCGAAGGGGATGCGCTGGAGAATTTCTGCCGCCTGCTTTGAGTGCCAGAAGACAACTGGTTCACCCCACACCTCAGCTGCGTCGATCGCATCATCCGCGTCGTAATCTTTATAGCTTTGATGTCCGCGTCGGCCCGTCCCTGGTTCGACTTTCACCCAGGCCGGAGGCGGTAATGGAAGGGGGGCCCATCCGCTTCCGTTCTCATAGGACGCAAGCGCCGCGTCGACCGCCGATTGCGCTTTACTTGAGGAGTGGAGCGCTTCTCTTTGTTGACGGGCTTGATCGCGCGGTCGCGGCGGAACGTGACAGAGCGAAAATGCCAAGCTCAGCGCAGCCCAAGTCAGCTTGGGGTCTTTGGACCAAAGCCTACAGGCTTCTTCGAGCGCGGCCAACGAAACGATTTCAAGTGGGTGCGCAATCAGCCCGAGGAGGTCGCGAGGCGCACCCCGCGGCGCTGTACCTTCACGGAGATCCGCTGCGAGGCCGCGCGCCACGTATATCGCCTGATGCCACGGGATAACGGAACTGGGCGACCACATCAGATCGGGCTTTTCTGGCAGACGGATCGCGCGCCCTAAGACGTCACGAGCCCACTCAACGTCTTCTTGAGTGCGCCCTTCTCGGAAGTTGAGCACGATGGCGGCGGTGGCGGCGACCGCGCCTCGACGCATACCCAACAGCTCTTCTTCGTTCTCGTCTTTCGAGTGCTCGAATAAGTCGCTGGTGTCCGCTTCTCTAGCCAATGCAATGGCATCCTCAATCGCATAGGTGTCGCTCAGTGCCTTCTCTTCGAAGGATTTGGATGCCCACATCCACAGGCCGCTCTGCCTAAGTTTTTTAGATGCCTCTTCGGCCCTCGCGACGTTTTCAGGCTCAGCAGCAGAAGGGCTGACGTGGACAATCGCAATCTGATCTGAATCCTCTTCCATGCGGTAGGCCTGATAGTTCTTCGGGTCTGCCAACTCGGCATATTCGAGGGCCTGAGCCGCGAGGTCCTCCCGTGCCTCCGGAATATTGCGGTGCTCCTCGTACTGAAATGGCAGATCATTCTGGAAGTTGAGGATCGCATCGCGGGCTCGGTTGCGGATCGCCCCTGTCGCAAAGATAAACCTAGGCACCATCCAACTGAGCTGTGTCTTACGGACTGGCCGCATATTTGCTGCTTGGACCGCCTCAAAGTGAGGCTTGTCTGCAGGCTGCATGAAGCCGATCAGGTTGGCAGTTGATGAGAAGTCTTGCGCCATTCGGTTATGGTCTGCCGCCAACAGGCGCTGTGAGGTAAAAAGCGGCAATGTCGCTTCGGACACGGTCTCAGTGTGGAGCGCAAGCATCGACGCGATACCAAGGATGGCGATGCACTCGTTCCCCTCGACGGCTCGCTGGATTACCTCGTCAACGGGCCTGTTACGCTCAAGCTCGGCGAAACACCACTCCTCAAGCGCCATGAACCCGCAGCCGAGGGCTTGGGGCGCCCACGTCGACCGAAACCAAAGATACTCCCGATTGGTGCCCCAGAATCTTTGGGTACCCCAGGGAAAGGTCAGTTCGAGTGGTATGGGGGTCCTATCACGGTCTCGTGAATAACGATGCAGCTGGCGCCACGCGGCCATCGCGTGATTGCACAGTTCCCGAATGAGTCTCAGAGCCTCGTCGGGTGATGATTGGAAAAGTGAATGAAAGGGCTCTCTAAGCGGAGAAGGGGGCCAGAAGCTTCGGTAGTCTTCGTTGATCGAAAGCCTTTCCCAGTCATGGTCGCTGAAATCGCCGACGGCTTGCACATAAAACAACCCACCCGAAAGCGCCATTTTTTCTTGACGCGAGCGCTCGGCTTCTGGCTTGGCCAGGACTGCTTTGCGCCACTCAGCTGCGCGCAGGAGCTCCTGCTTTTCTCGGGCAACTTGCTCGTCCGGAAGTTCCTCTCGCAGGAACGCCAGGGAAAGTTCTACGATCGACTGGGGCAGCGATTGGGCGAGGACAGGTGAATACGCAATGATGTCATGAAATGCATCTTCTCGGATGCGCTCTAAGTTGATGACCCGTTGCAAATAATCGGCGGCAAAGGTTGGCTCAGCTCTCGACGACCTCAAAAGGATCTGGACCAAGGATTTTCGTAAAGTGCCCAGATCGGGCGCAGAGTTCTCGTCAGGTCCATCGGCGATACAGATCGTGTCGATGGTGGCGAGCCAGGTAGCGCATTGTTGAAGAAGAGCGCGAGACGTCGAGTTGGGAAGGTCGGCTAGGGCATTCTGCCAGACCTCGAAGATAGCGACGACCTCCGGGCAAAGCCTCTCCGGAATGCCTGAAATACGCCGGAGGATAAAACCAATGAGGCGACGCCACGCGGCGAAGTCGGAAGGCCAACCGAGAAGATCAGCGAACCGTTGGCGTTGATCCAGGGGGAGCGCGCCAGCGAGGATATTCGCATTTGGGGAGGTCTTCTCAGCCTGAAACCAGACGAGCACCTTCCTGAAAAGCCGGAAGTCGTCGGCAAAGACAGCCGTCGCGAACTGGTCCTCACCAGCTTCGAACCCTGCAGTTCCGAGGGGACCGACCAGCCACGCCCGAAGCCATTGTGATCTAAGGTCCGAACGCTCGGTTTGGGTGAGGTAGGCGCGCCAGTCTTTTCCCTGCGTGTACTCCCATTGGGAGGCGAGTTCGACGATGCGTGCTACTGCCGGCGGCTCGCCGCAGGCCTTGATCTCGTCCATCCATTGGGGTCCGCGATCAGCCAGGACATGGAAGAAAGCCCATTCGAAGAAAATATCGTGAGCGAAGCGTACAGAGATCCCTTCACGAGCGTTCTGAAGTATGCCATCCGATCTTAGATCATCGATGTGTGCGGCCGAGATTAGCTGACTAAGGCGAATCGGCTGGCTAAGGTTACGAGCACGGAGAGAAGCCAAATCGAGCAGCCCTCGCTGGCGTTCAATCGCATTTTGCCCGGTCTCATTGTAGCCGCCCCGCCGCCACCAATTTTCGATTAGATCGAGTTCAGATTGAGGGGTAAATGTCGGGACGCTGGGATCGGCCATGTGACCCTGGTTCAGCACCTTCGCAAAGAAGGGCCGTCGTACAATTTCTTTTACCTGGCGTGATCCAAACAGAAGCGGTCTCAGGTGTGGTTTGGCGATTGCGAGCGTCTCAGCCTCTTCGTCGCTCAACTGACCAACCTCAAGAGTCTCGACCTTAAGGACACCAAGGAAGTGGCCCAACCAATTGCGAAGCACTTCAATCCCGCTGTCGCGAAGAGAAACAACAATGTGCCAGTTATCGAGCAGCGGCGACTCCACGATGGCGCGGATCAGGTCAAGGATGACGGGCTGGTGCTCCTTCTCAATGCGATCGATTGCATCGATGAACAAAACGGAAGTTCCAGCCGCCCCGATCTCCACGAGAAGTTGCTCCAAGGGAGCACCAGAGAGACCCTGCGAGGTCGCGTAGCTGATCCAACTGGTGCCTTCGAGCTGTTCAGCCTTAAGAAAGAGGACCGGCCCGCGCTCTAGAGCGTGTTGTACCGCTCGCCTCACCAAGACTGATTTACCACTTCCTGGCAGGCCGCGGACCTGGACGACGCGGGCTGCGGTGAGCTTGGCGTCCAAGTCCCCAAGGAGTGAGGTTCGGTCGAGCTTCGTTCCGCCAACATCGTCAGGAATGAGGTTCGCGTAACTCTTTGCGAGCTCCGTCAACTTATCGAGGTCTGGGCGTAAGGAGGTCGCGCCGCGAAGGCGTGCAACAGGGGAGATCATGCGCACAAGCCGCGTGCGGTCGAACTGGCCTGATTTGCCAGCTGATGCGCGGGCTAACTGAACTACCCGTGACCAGACGAGAGGTGCCTTGACTGCGTCGTCAGGCGTTAGGCAATCTCGGATGCGATTAATGGCATCAGGGGGATCAGTGGCACCTTCGCGCAGGAAATCGAATTGGATCAAGACAAAATGTGCAAGGAACTGATGCACTTCTTCACTCGTGCACGGCGCTCCCTTTCCCTCTGTCTCCAGTAGAGATTCGACGTCTCTCTTGACAGCTTTGATGTCATCGCTGGCGTTGCCGTCCTGCGCAAAGCGAGCTTCGAAATTGTCAGTCGTCAGACTTTCACGGGCCCAATCGCAAAGCGTTTTTAGTACCCGTTCTTTGGCAGGGCTGACCGTGCCAACTGCTGCCCCATAACGATCGACATTGATGCGGAAGCCAGACTTATTGAGAGTGGCCCAACTGTCGCGGATGATGCCGCGAAAGTCGGCGTTAGTTTTCGCCTTGCTGATAGTGAGCGAACGCTTCACCTGGAGGCTCAGGCGAGCGGGGTTCTTTGTAGAGTCTTCAAAATCGACGATCACATCATCGAGCGGTTCGCCGAGGTCGCGCTGCTGAACCGACACACGGACAACGGTTCGATCATCGATGCCTGGCGCATAGGCATCGGCTAGCAGCGCAGTGAGATAGAACGCAGCTGCATCGCCCTCGAAAGTGAAACCCTCGCCTCCGGCGAGTTCAGGTGATTGCGGCATCGCTAGCCTGCTAAACTCGTGGATCAGTCATGGGCCGAGAAACCAAACTGGCGACTGCAGACACTGGCTGCTTGGCATGGTCGTGCCTATGTTTCATTTGCCTGCTCAACGTGCAAGGGCCTATCCGACATCCTCCTGCGCCGCCCCTCCACAGGCCCCCGGACCTGACCCTGCATGGAGGATAAGTCCAATGCACGGCTCCGATCAGGATACCATTCCGCCTTCCCGTAACATCTTCACCCCCGAGTTTCTCCAACTCCTCGGCGAGCGCGACGAGCCGCTGACGGCGGGCGAGGCCGATGTCGCTGGTCCGTGGCGGGTCGAGGAGATCCCCGGTGTCTTCGGCGTCTTCCGCTCCGGCGAAAGCGACCGCCGTGGTTTCCGCCCTTACGCTGCCTTCGCCAACCGGCCGCTCGCCCTGCTGGCCGCCGCCGTCCTCCCCGGCACCGGCCGCAAGCCCTCGTTCCTCCTTCAAAAGGAAGCCGGACCTTCCGGCTACGCCGTCGAAAGCGGCGGCGAGACGGTCGGAGTCCTCCGTCTGTATGACGAGAAACTGGTTGACGCGCTGAACGTCCTGGATGCCGTGCTGCGGTCTCCGGAAGCCTTGGCGGATCTGCTCGAAGCCGCCGGGGCGGTGGCGTTGGAGCGGGCCGGCGTGATCCTCGACAGCCGCTTCTCCAGGAGGTAGGCGGAAACGCCCGGACGCTCCGGAGAAAAATCTCCCGGGCTACACCACCGCCGGGGTGTCCGGGCTTTGCCTGCCGCGATCGAAGCCTTCGCGGCGCCGTGCTACTATGAGCCTTGGCCAACCGTTGCGTCTGGACGAGCTTTCGTGCTCTGATCCCGCAACCTGTCGAGGAGAAGGAGGGGTATGCATGAGCGCGATCCCGCTCGAACAGGAGATCGAATACCCGACCTCCGACGGCAAACCCATGGCCGAGTCCACGATCCACCGCGAGGTGATGAGCGACACGATCGCGGTGCTGGCGCGGCGATACCAGGACGTGCCGGATGTCTGGGTCGGGGGCAACCTCTTCCTCTGCTACGAGAAAGGCAACCCGCGGGCGGCCCTCGCCCCGGACGTGCTCGTGGCCCATGGCGTTACGAAGTGGCCTCGGCCCAATTATCTGCTGTGGGAGGAGGGCCATCCTCCGAGCCTGGTCATCGAGGTTACCTCGCGCAGCACGCGACGGGAAGATCTGCGAGACAAGCGCGCCCGCTACGAGGAGATCGAGGTCGAGGAGTACATCCTCTTCGATCCGTATGAGGAATACCTCCACCCGCCGCTCCAGGGGCTCCGTCTCGAAGACGGCAAGTACCATCCCATCCCGCTGGAACCGGACGGTGGACTCCGGAGCCGGACGACCGGGCTCCTCTTGCGGTGTGAGGGGAATCGCCTTCGTCTGATCGATGCGGCGAGCGGGGAATTGCTGCCCTGGCCCGAGGAGATCGCGGCGAACGCGGAGCGGGAAGCCAAAGCCCGCGCCGAAGCCGAGGCTCGCGTTGCCGAGGCGGAAGCACGGGCCGCCACGGCCGAAGCGCGGATGAGGGCCCTGGAAGAGGAGCTGGCCCGGCTCCGCGGAACAGGCTCCTGACGAAAAGCTACCGCAAGTTCGACATCAGGCACCGCTGTCGGGCGACACGAGCGCGGCGCAGACCCAGAAATGGACGACCGGACGCTAACGCGGGGACGCTGGTCGAAATCTACATGTGGCGTCAGCTGCGGCGCGAAGCGCCACCCACGGCAGCGCCGTGTAGAGCAGTGCGCTCGGCGTCCTGGCGCGCATGGTCGACGTAGGCCTCCGCAGGTCGAAAGCGCCCGGCTCTCAGGTGCCTCGGACCACGGAGAGCATCCCAGTTCGCGCGGCGAGCTGCTTCGAGTAGAACCTCAAGTCTTGAATAAGGCGGCTCATCTCTTCGTAATGGCCAAGGCGGAGCCCTCCTTCATCGCTGTACCAATGATACCAAAAGGGTCAACGCCGATCCTCGAGGACCATCTCGGAGGCCAACTTGCCTCGGTTCGGGCAGGCAGGGCCTTGGAAGGAGGTCCGCGTGGTCCGGTGAGGCAGCAACACCAAGCCGCGGGCCGCGAGCTCGGCCAGGCGCGCCCGTTCGTCCACATCGCGGAGTTGGGACAGCGGAACCAGTGCGGCCACTGGCTGGCCGTCTCGCAGCACGACGATCTGCTCGCCCGCCTCGGCTCGCTGCAAGTAGCTGGAGAGTTGGTCCTTCAGGACTCGAGTGCTCACGGTGGGCATAGCGACACCCGCGATCAGCGCTTGGCGAGCACCAGTGCCGCCGCGGCGACGAGCAACTCCACGCCTCTCCGCTCCTCCGGCGTCGGAGAACGGCGGTCCCGGAAGTAGGTGCCGAAGGTGCCGAGCACCGTCCCATCCGCGGATTTGATCGGCATGCTCCAGGCCCCGACGAAGCCCAGGGAGTGGGGCAGGTGGCGGAGCTCCGCCCACTTGTCGTCGGCATAGAAGTCGGGAGTAACCACCACCGCCCCCGTCGCCGCCGCGGCCGCGCAGGTACCGACCAGGGCGTCCGGCTTCAGGCGATCGATGGCGTTCAGGTAGTCCGAAGGGAGGTTGGGCGAAGCGCCGTTGCGCAGCAACCCTTCCTCGTCGAGCACGAGGATCGACACCGCCGCGCCGGGGCCGGCTTGCCCTTACTGGGTTGGGTTGACGCCGAGTCCCCCTTACCCTCAAGGTGTACATGAACATGGCTATCAGGAGGCTCCATGGCCAAACAGGTATCCATCGCTGACGCCCGAGATCACCTGCCCTCTCTGGTACGTGCCGCCGAGCAGGGACAGCCGATTGAGCTGACTCGTCGGGGGAAGCCCGTCGCGGTGCTGGTATCCAGCCGCGAGTACCACAAGCTGACGGGAGGCCCTCGCGATATTTGGGACGCGATCCAGAGGTCCGCGAGAGCCACGACCTGTCGGATCTCGACATCGACGAGATCTATGCGGGAGTGCGTGACCCATTCCCCCGCCGTGGAGTCGATGGGTGAGGTTCCGTCACCTGCTCGACACCAACGCCCTCTGGAGCACTTTAGCCGCTATCAGTTGAGGCTCTGCTACCATCCCGCGCGACAACGATCCTCTGAAGGAGATCCGATGACCCGGCGTGTCTTCCTGTCGATCCTGTCCTTTTCCCTTCTCCTCACCACCGCCGCGACGGCCGCGCCCGCGAAGAAGCGCCCCCTCACCGCCGAAGACCTCTGGGCCATGGAGCGGGTCGGCGATCCGGCGCTTTCGCCGGACGGCCGGTGGGTGGCGTTCGCGGTGACCAGTTACTCAATGGAGGAGAACAAGGGCAACAGCGACCTCTGGCTGGCGCCATCCGACGGCGGCGCGCCGCCGCGGCGCCTCACCTGGAACGAGGGGGCTGACAGCGCCCCCGCCTGGAGCCCCGACGGCAAGTCGCTCGCCTTCGTCTCCAAGCGCGGCGAGGGCGAGCCGCAGCTCTACCTCCTCCCCGTCGCGGGCGGCGAGGCCGAGCCGGTCACCAAGCTGCCGGTCGGCGTTCAGGACCCCAGGTGGTTCCCGGACGGCAAGCGCATCGCCTTCCTCGCCTCCACCTGGGCGGACCTCGACGGCGACTGGAAGACGGTCGAGAAGCGGATCAAGGAGCAGAAGGACGACAAGGTCCAGGCCAAGATCAGCGAGGACCGCCTGCTGCGCTTCTGGGACCAGTACCGCACCGACGGCCGCTTCCACCACGTCTTCGCCGTCGACCTCGACAGCCGCGAGGTGGAGGATCTGACGCCCGGCCTCAAGCGCCACATGGACTTCATGCGCCCCGGGGGCGGTTGGCCCCGGGCGCCGGACGGCCGCGAGATCGCCCTGTCGGTCAACGCCACCGAGCCGCCGTACACGGTGCTCAACTACGACATCTTCCTCTTCCCCGTCGGCAAAAAGGGCCAGCCCAGGAACATCACCGCCGCCAACCCGGCCACCGACGGCAGCCCGGTCTACTCCCCCGACGGGCGCTACATTGCCTTCGGCAAGAACCGCCGGGAGTCGATCGATCCGGATTTCACCCGCCTGGCGCGCTACGACCGCCGGAGCGGTGAGGTCAAGGAGCTGGCCGAGCCCTGGGACGCCTCTCCCGACTCCTGGGCCTTCACCCCGGACGGGAAGACCCTGATCTTCCACGGCCAGGAGCGTGGCCGCGTCCACCTCTACTCGCTGCCGATCGACGGCGGCGACCCGCGCCTCCTGGTGCGCGGCGGCACCACCGGCGGCGTCGACGTCGGCCCGATGGGCGCAGCCGAGGGGGACGGCGTCCGCCTGGTCTTCCAGCAACAGTCGATCACCTCGCCCACCGAGCTGGCGTCGTCCAGCCTGGAAGGCGGCGAGCCCAAGCCCCTGACCTCGTTCAATGCCAAGCGGATGGACGAGATCGCGCTGCCAACGGTCGGCGAGGCGACTTTCGAGGGGGGCGGCGGCGACCCGGTCCACATGATGCTGGTCTTCCCGCCCGGCTTCGACCGCTCGCGCAAGTGGCCGCTGGTCCACCTGATCCACGGCGGCCCCCACGGCGCCTTCCAGGACGAGTTCCACTACCGCTGGAACTCGGCGCTCTTCGCCGCCCGCGGCTACGTGGTGGCCATGGTCAACTTCCACGGCTCCACCGGCTACGGCCAGGCGTTCGCCGAATCGATCCTCGGCAACCACGCCGACCTGCCCTTCGACGACGTTATGAAGGCCACCGACTGGCTGGTCGCCCAGGGCTACGTCGACGAGAAGCGGATGGCGGCGGCGGGGGGCTCCTACGGCGGATATCTGGTCTCCTGGATCCTCGGCCACACCGACCGGTTCGCGACGCTCGTCAACCACGCCGGGGTCTACGACCTGATGGCGCAGTTCGCCTCCGACTCCACCTGGGGCCGGTCCGCCAACTACGGCGGCAGCCCGTGGGTGGACCCGGCGCGCGTCGACCTCTACTCGCCGAGCCGCTACGCCGCCCACTTCAAGACGCCGACGCTGATCCTCCACGGCGAAAAAGACTACCGCGTACCGGTGACTCAGGGGATCAACCTCTACGGCGTCCTCCAGGCCAAGGAGGTGCCGACCCGCATCGTGGTCTTCCCGGACGAGAACCACTGGGTGCTCAAGCCGCGGAGCTCTGTGCTGTGGTGGAACGAGGTGTTCAACTGGCTCGACCGGTGGCTCGAGCCGAAGGCGAGGAAAAAGTAAGCCCGAAAGGCCATGCTAGCATCCGGCCCGGGAGGGCGGCGCGTATGAAAAAGCTCACGGGTTCGCAGCGGAAGTGGTTGCGCGGTCAGGCCCATGGCCTGAGGCCGGTGGTCCAGCTCGGCAAGCAGGGCCTCTCGGAGGGCGTGGTTCAGCAGGTGGACGCCGCCCTCGACGACCACGAGCTCATCAAGGTGCAGGCCATAGGAAGCAAGGAAGAGAAGCAGGAGATCGGCTCCCGTCTCGAGAAGGAGCTGAGGGCCGAGGTCGTCGGGCTCATCGGCCATATCCTCACCCTCTACCGCCAGAACCCCGACCGCGAGAAGCGTCAGATCAAGCTGCCCCGCTGACCGCTCCGCCGGGCTCCCCGCCGGCCCTCCTGAAACCTACGCCCCCAGGGTGCGTACAAGGTGCGACCCGTCCAGACCGATCATGGAGGATCTCGAATGTTAAGCATTTCCAACCTTTCAAAGACTTACCCCAACGGCGTCCAGGCCCTGCGCGAGGTCAGCCTGGACATCCCCAAGGGGATGTTCGGGCTCCTGGGGCCCAACGGCGCCGGCAAATCGACGTTGATGCGCACCATCGCCACCCTGCAGGAGGCCGACAGCGGCTCGATCACCCTCGACGGCCTCGACGTCCTGCGCGACCGGGACGAGGTGCGCAAGGTCCTCGGCTATCTGCCGCAGGAGTTCGGGGTCTATCCGAAGATCTCGTCCGAGGTGATGCTCGACCACTTCGCGCTCCTCAAGGGGATCGTCAACCCGCGGGAGCGCAAGGAGGCGGTCCAGGCGCTGCTCCACCAGACCAACCTCTACGACGTGCGCAAGCGCAACCTCGGCACCTACTCCGGCGGCATGCGCCAGCGCTTCGGCATCGCGCAGGCCCTGATCGGCAACCCCAGGCTGATCATCGTCGACGAGCCGACTGCCGGCCTCGACCCGCAGGAGCGCAATCGCTTTCTCAACCTGCTCGCCGAGATCGGCGAGAACGTCGTCATCATCCTCTCGACCCACATCGTCGAGGACGTCAGCGACCTCTGCACCCACATGGCGATCATCTCCAAGGGCCGGGTGCTGCGCACCGGCGCGCCCCGCGAGGTCATCGACACGATCCAGGGCCGGATCTGGCAGAAGGCGCTGGCCAAGGGTGAGCTCGCCGCGCACCAGGAGCGGTACGAGGTGATCTCGACCCGCCTGTTCGCCGGCCGCACGCTGATCCACGTCTACAGCCCCGACCACCCGGGCGACGGCTTCGAGCCGGTCCCCGCGGACCTCGAGGATGTCTACTTCCACTCCCTCGGGGAATCGGCGCGCGAGGCCGCCAAGGCGGCCTGAGCCGCGGAGGAAAGGTTCATGCTCAGAGCGATCTCCCTGTTCGAAATCCGCTACCAGCTCAAGCAGCCGCTGTTCTGGGTCGCTTTCTTCGTGCTGGGTCTGATGACCTTCGGCGCCGTCACCTCTGACGGCATCCAGCTCGGCGGCGGGATCGGCGCCGTGTACCGGAACGCCCCCATCGTCATCCTGACGCTGACGGGGTTCATGACCATCCTCGGCGGCCTGTTCTTCGGTACGGCGTTCGTGGCGACCTCCGTGCACCGTGACTTCGAGTACAACATCCATCACCTGTTCTTCTCGAAGCCGATCCGCAAGTTCGACTATCTGGTGGGCCGCTTCTCCGGCTCGCTGCTGATCTCGATCCTGGTGTTCCTGGGCCCGTTGCTCGGCATCCTCCTGGGCAGCTTCATGCCCTGGCTGGACCCGGAGCGGCTCGGGCCGTTCCAGATCGGCCCGTACCTCTTCGCGTTCCTGGTCTTCGTGGTGCCGAACATGCTCTTCATCGGCGCCGTCTTCTTCTCGCTCGCCGCCCTCAGCCGGAGCATGCTGTTCACCTATCTCGGTGTGGTCGCCTTCTTCGTGCTCTACATCATCGCGGCCAACATGCTGGGGGACATCGAGAACCAGACGGTCGCTTCCCTGCTCGACCCGTTCGGCTTCTCCTCGCTGCAGCTCGCGACACGCTACTGGACGGTCATCGAGAGGAACAACGCGCTGCCCGAGCTCGGGGGCGCCGGCCAACTCCTGGTCAACCGGCTGATCTGGATGGGCGTCGGGCTGGCCGTGTTCGCCGCCTGCTACATCGCCTTCGATCCGGCCCGCCAGGGCCGCGCCCGGCGGCGGCGGCGCAAGGCCGCGGAGGAGCCAAGCCTCGTCCCGACCGCCGCCAGGCCCCTGGCGATCCCCAGGGTGACCCAGGACTTCTCCGCCGCCACCCAGATCCGGCAGTTTCTGCAACAGGCCCGGATCGAGGTGGTCGGGGTCTTGAAGAGCGTCCCCTTCATCGTGATCCTCGCCTTCGGCGTGGTCAACGTGATCGGCGGCGCCCGGTTCACCAACTCCATGTTCGGCACCGCGGTCTACCCGGTGACGCACCTGATGCTCCAGGCGCTCGAGGGGTCGTTCCTGTTCCTGCTGGTCATCATCGTGATCTTCTACTCCGGTGAGCTGGTCTGGAAGGAACGCTCGATCAAGCTCAACGAGGTCTACGACGCGCTGCCGACGCCGACCTGGGTGACTCTCGCCTCCAAGCTCATGGCCCTCATGGCGGTGGTCCTCAGCACGATGGTCGTCGGCGCCCTGGCCGTGATGGCCTATCAGACCTACCGGGGGTACACCAACTACGAGGTGGGCCTTTACATCAAGGGGATGCTGCTCGCCACCGTCCCCTTCCTGCTGATCACGGTCCTGGCGGTCTTCCTCCAGGTGCTGTCGAACAGCAAGTTTCTGGGCTACCTCCTGATGATCCTCTTTCTCATCAGCGACATGGTGCTCGGCGCCCTGGACTTCGACCACTACCTCTATCAATATGCCGGCGCTCCGGACACCACCTACTCCGACATGAACGGGTACGGCCACTTCCTCGTCCCGTACTTCTGGTTCATGCTCTACTGGACCTGTTTCGCGGCGGTGCTCTTCGGCCTCTCCATCCTGCTGCGGGTGCGGGGGACCGAGACCACCTGGAAACGGCGGTTGCAGCAGGCGGGGCAACGGTTCCGCGGCCCGGCCCGGGCGCTGGTCGCCGCCGGCCTCCTCGGCTTCATCGCGGCCGGGGCCTACATCTTCTACAACACCAACGTCCTCAACCGGTACGTCCCTGGCGACCGGCAGGAGGAGATGCAGGCCGCGTACGAAAAGAAATACCGCAAGTACAACGACATGCCCATGCCCCGTATCACCGCCGTCCGGACGGAGGTCGACATCTTCCCCGAGGAGCGGCGCATGGAGGCGCGGGGCGTCTACCGGATGCGGAACAAGACCGGCAAGCCGATCCAGGAGCTCCACATCAACATCGACCCCGACGTCGAGGTCCGCAAGCTCGCCTTCCGCGAGAACAAGCTGGTGGAGAAGGACGAGACGCTCGGCTATTCGATCTACCGCTTCGCCCGGCCGCTCGCGCCCGGCGAGGAGATGACGCTGGAGTTCGAGGTCGCGGCCGCCAACCCGGGGTTCGTCAACAGCGGATCCGACACGTCGCTGGTCTCCAACGGCACGTTCTTCAACAACGGCCAGTACTTCCCGAACCTGGGCTACAACAACGGCCGGGAGCTGCAGGACCGCAACGACCGGCGCAAGCACGGCCTGCCGCCGGTGCACCGCATGGCCAAGGTGAACGACATGTTCGCCCGGCGCAACACCTACCTCACCAAGGACTCGGACTGGATCGACTTCGAGACGGTGGTCAGCACCACTCCGAGCCAGGTCGCGCTGGCTCCGGGCTACCTGCAGAGGGAATGGACCCAAAACGGCCGACGCTACTTCCACTACAAGATGGACTCGCCGATCCTTCACTTCTACTCGTACCTGTCGGCTGACTACAAGGTGAAGCGCGACCGTTGGAAGGAAACGGCGATCGAGATCTATTACCACGAGCCGCACGCCTACAACGTGGACCGGATGGTGGACGGGATCAAGAAGTCGCTCGACTATTTCACCGCCAACTTCAGCCCGTACCAGCACCGGCAGGCGCGGATCCTGGAGTTCCCGCGCTATGCCACGTTCGCCCAGGCGTTCCCGAACACGATCCCGTTCTCGGAGAGCATCGGCTTTATCGCCAACCTGCGGGACGAGGAGGCGATCGACTACGTCTTCTATGTGACGGCGCACGAGATCGCCCACCAGTGGTGGGCCCACCAGGTGATCGGCGCCGACGTCCAGGGCTGCACCATGCTCTCCGAGACGCTCGCGCAGTACTCGGCGTTGATGGTCATGGAGAAGGAGTATGGCAAGGAGAAGATGCGGCGGTTCCTCCAGTATGAGCTCGACAACTACCTGCGCAGCCGGGGCGGCGAGCTGATCGAAGAGGTGCCGCTGATGTACGTCGAGAACCAGCCGTACATCCACTACAGGAAGGGCAGCGTCATCCTCTATGCCTTGAAGGACTACATCGGCGAGGAGAAGCTCAACCAGGCGCTGGCGCGCTACATCAAGGATGTGGCTTTCCAGCAGCCGCCGTACACCACGAGCCCCGAGCTGATGCGCTACATCCGCGAGGTGACGCCGCCCGACCTGCAGTACCTGTTGAACGACATGTTCGAGGCCATCACACTGTTCGAGAACCGTGTGAAGGAAGCCACCTACACCAAACGGCCGGACGGCAAGTTCGACGTCGACCTGACGCTGGAGGCCGGGAAGGTGCGCGCCGACGGCCAGGGCGTCGAGACGCGGATCGCGATCAACGACTGGATCGACGTCGGCGTCTTCACCGAAGGCAAGGACGGCAAGGAGACCGGCGAGAAGGTGCTCTATCTGAAGAAGCACCGTATCACCCAGCCGACCACCCGGCTCAAGCTGGTCGTCGACCAGGCGCCCGCCCGGGCCGGGATCGACCCCTACAACAAGCTGGTCGACCGCGACTCGGACGACAACCGCAAGCGCGTCGAGCAGGGCGCCGGCGCTTCGTAGACTCCTCCCCACCGGTGGCCGGGTCCCATCCCCGGCCGCCGGTCTTTTTATCAGCCGTGTAGACTCCCGTCCATGTGGTCCGACCGCCTCACGGATGCGAAGCGGCGGCGGCTGGTCGAGCGCCTGCGAAAGCTCCTTCCTCCTCCCGCACCGGGGTCACGGCAATCCAAGACGCCCCTGCGCGTGACGGCTTTCCCGGAGCAGGTCGCCGAGCGGCTGCGGTCCGAGCCCGGGTTTGCCTGGCTGGACGGCGGCGGCGGGGAGCACCGGCTGTACGGCTCCCCTTTGGTTAGGCTCTCGGTCGGCGGCGGGCGTTGCGCGGTAACCACTCCCAGTAAACGTGCCGGTTTCGCAGGAAACGGGTTCGACCTGCTGGAGGCCGCCTTCGGCGCCTGGGATGGAGACGGCGGCACGCTGGTGGGCTATCTCGGCTATGAGCT
>JBKKAU010000481.1:0-3328 GCA_046714475.1 Thermoanaerobaculia bacterium | reverse complement strand
CACGGGGGCGACGCGCGCCAGCGGCTTCCCCCGTCTGGTGCGGGCCGGCAACCGCCTCCACCTCGCCTGGGTGGAGGAGGGAGCTCCCACCCGTCTGCGGGCGGCAAGCCTGCCCCTCCACGCCCTGCCGTCGCGGCAACCGGCTCCTCCAGGCCGGTAATCATCTCCTCCTTCTTCGTTCATCCATTTCGCGGACCGCTCCGTAATCCCTGGTAAGTACGGCCGGCCGGGCGGCTTCATCGCTCGTCTCGTTGACGCGTCAGGCCGCGCCGAGCAGCAAGTCCAACCATCGAGAGAGGAGAACAGCATGAGGAAAAATGCCTTTGGGATGATCCTTCTGGCGCTCACAGTGGTGTGCGCGCTGGCGGTTCCAGCCGGGGCTTCCAGCCACCGGGAGGCGCCGGGGATCACCGAGTTGCCGAAAGTGGACGGCACCGATCTATTCATGTTCAACAGCTACGAGTCGGGCCGTGACGGCTACGTCACCCTGATCGCCGATTACCTGCCCTTCCAGTCCCCCTGGGCCGGACCCAACTACTACTCGCTCGATCCGGACGCGTTTTATCGCATCCACATCGACAACACCGGCGACGGCGTCGAGGACATCACCTTCCAGTTCCGCGTCGCCGAGGCCTTGCGCGACCTGCAGATCCCGGTCGGCGGCAAGAACATCTCGGTGCCGTTGATCAACATCGGCCAGGTCTCGGGCGGTCCGGGCGCCGAGTCGCCGACGCTGAACCGTCTGGAGAGCTTCACGATGTGGGTGATCCGCGGCCGGGTCAACAGCAGTACCCGGACGTCCGATCAGGCCCGCAACCCGAACACCGGCAGCCGGCGTTTCGGCAAGCCGGTCGACAACATCGGCCAGAAGTCGATCCCGAACTACGCCGCCTATGCGGCGCAATACGTCCAGGAGTTCGCCATGCCCGGCTGCGGCTCCAGCATCGGCCGGGTCTTCGTCGGCCAGCGCGACGAGCCGTTCCGGGTCAACGTCGGCGAGATCTTCGACCTGGTCAACATCGAGAACCCGCTGGGTCCGCGCAACGCGGAGCCGGACGCGCTGCAGTACAAGAACATCACCACCTTCGCCCTCGAGGTGCCGACGGACTGCCTGACGGGCAGCGGCCCGATCATCGGCGGCTGGACCACGGCGGCCCTGCCGCGCAACCGCTCGCTGACCGAGAACCCCACCTTCCGTAACCCGACCAACGAGACCGGCGACTACGTGCAGGTCTCCCGGCTCGGTATGCCGCTGGTCAACGAGATCGTGATCGGCCTCAAGGACAAGAACCGGTTCAACGCCAGCAAGCCCAACGGCGACGCGCAGTTCCTGGACTACGTGACCAACCCGACGCTGCCCGAGCTGCTCGAGATCCTGTTCGGGGCCGCCGGGGTGCGGGCGCCGAACAACTTCCCGCGTACCGACCTGGTCGCCGCCTTCCTCACCGGCGTCGCCGGGCTCAACCAGTTCGGCGTCCCCGCGGAGATGATGCGGTTGAACACTAACATCCCGGCCGTGCCGGCCGGGGCGCAGAACAACCTCGGCGTCCTCGGCGGCGACAACGCCGGGTTCCCGAACGGCCGCCGTCCGGGCGACGACGTGGTGGACATCGAGCTGCGGGTCGCCATGGGCGTCCTCTGCCATGCCTTCCCCGGCGTCTTCTGCACGCCGGCGCAGGCGCCTTCGGGCAACCTGCCGTTCACCGACGGCACGCTCCAGGACGCCAGCCAGTTCGACAGCACCTTCCCTTATCTGAAGACGCCGTTCCCGGGCTCGCCGAACGGCCCGAACGGCGTCGATGAGGAGGACGACCTGCTGTAGTCCGTCGTCCTCACTGCAACGCGAGAAAAGGAGGCCCCCGGTTCGCCGGGGGCCTCCCGTGCCAGGATCAGTTTTTGCAGGTTTTTTAATGGTCCAGCAGCACCTAATGCAGAGAGGAGACGAGTATGAGGAAGAATGCCTTTGGGGTCACCCTTCTGGCGCTCATGGTTTTGTGCGCGTTAGCGGGACCGGCCGGAGCCTCCAGCCATCGCGAAGCGCCGGCGATCACCGAAATGCCGAAAGTGGACGGCACCGATTTTTACATGTTCAACAGCTATGAGGCGGGACGCGTGGGCTATGTAACGTTGATCGCCAATTACCTGCCGCTCCAGGACGCCTACGGCGGGCCGAACTATTTCGCGCTCGACCCGGACGCCCGCTACCGCATCCACATCGACAACACCGGCGACGGCATCGAGGACATCACCTTCCAGTTCCGTGTCGCCGAGGTCCTGCGCGACCTCCAGGTCCCGGCCGGCGGCAAGAACATCTCGGTGCCGCTGATCAACATCGGCCAGGTCTCGGGCGGTCCGGGCGCCGAGTCGCCGACGCTGAACCGTCTGGAGAGCTTTACGCTGGCCGTGGTCCGCGGCCGGGTGAACGCCGCGCCAGGCAGTGGCCGTTCCACGGTGTTCGTGCGTAGCGCCGACGGCGGCGGCACCCGTTTCGGCAAGCCGGTCGACAATATCGGCCAGAAGTCGATCCCGAACTACGCCGCCTACGCCTCCCAGTACATCCAGGAGTTCATCATGCCCGGCTGCGGAACCGCCACCGGCCGGGTCTTCGTCGGCCAGCGCGACGAGCCGTTCGCGGTCAACCTGGGCGAGATCTTCGACCTGGTCAACATCGACAACCCGCTGGGACCGCGCGACGCGGAGCCCGACTCCCTGCGTTACAAGAACATCACGACGTTCGCCATCGAGGTGCCGGCGGAGTGCCTGACGGGCAGCGGACCGGTCATCGGCGGTTGGACCACGGCGGCCCTGCCGCGCAACCGCACCCTGACCGAGAACCCCACCTTCCTCGAGCCGTCCAACGAGACCGGCGATTTCGTGCAGGTCTCGCGGCTCGGCATGCCGCTGGTCAACGAGGTGGTGATCGGCCTCAAGGACAAGAACCGGTTCAACGCCAGCCAGCCGCGCAACGACGCGCAGTTCCTGGATTACGTGACCAACCCGTCGCTGCCCGAGCTGCTCGAGATCCTGTTCGGGGCCGCCGGGGTACGGGCGCCCAACAACTTCCCGCGCACCGACCTGGTTGCCGCCTTCCTCACCGGCGTGGCCGGCCTCAACCAGTTCGGCGTCCCCTCGGAGATGCTGCGGCTGAACACCAGCGTCGCGGCCACGGCGGCGGCGGCGCAGAACAACCTCGGCGTCCTGGGCGGCGACAACGCCGGGTTCCCGAACGGCCGCCGTCCGGGCGACGACGTGGTGGACATCGAGCTGCGGGTCGCCATGGGCGTGCTGTGCCATGCCTTCCCGGGCGTCTTCTGCAGCCCGGCCGACG
>JBKKAU010000480.1:0-6021 GCA_046714475.1 Thermoanaerobaculia bacterium | reverse complement strand
CGCAGCAGCGATTTCGGGGACATCACGACGAGCGGCTTCTGAAACTCGCGACGCATCTGGCGGCGGAGTGCGTGGAAAAAGTTCGCCGGCGTCGTGAGATTGGCGACCTGGATGTTGTCCTCGGCGCAGAGCTGGAGGTAGCGCTCGACGCGGGCGCTCGAATGCTCCGGCCCCTGCCCTTCGTAGCCGTGGGGGAGCAGCATCACGACGCCGGAGAGCAGGTCCCACTTGTCCTCGCCGGCGGTGATGAACTGGTCGATGATGATCTGCGCGCCGTTGGCGAAGTCGCCGAACTGCGCCTCCCACAGCACCAGCGCCTCGGGGTAGTCGCGGGAGAAGCCGTACTCGAAGCCGAGCACGGCGGCCTCGGAGAGCATGGAGTCGTAGATCTCGATCCAGGCCTGGTCCGGGGCGACGTGGGTGAGCGGCATGTACTCGCTGCCGTCCTCGACGTCGATCAGGATCGAATGGCGCTGGTTGAAGGTGCCGCGCCGGCAGTCCTGGCCGGTCAGGCGGACCGGCACGCCCTGCCGGACCAGCGAGGCGAAGGCGAGCGCCTCGGCCATGCCGTAATCGACCGGGCGCTTGCCCTGGCCCATCTCGGCCCGCTGCTCGAGCAGCCGCCGGATCTTCTCGTGGATGTGGAACCCCTCGGGCCAGCGGGTGAGCGGGCCGGCCAGCTCGCCGACCGCCTCGGCGGAGAGGCCGGTCGCGACCTCGTACTCGGGCCGGAACCAGCCGCCGTGGTACGGGTCCCAGTAGGCCGGCAGGGTGCGCATCGACGGCTTTTCCTTCATCCCCGCCGCCTCTTTGTGCGCGGCGTCGAGCTCGGCGCGCACCTCCGCGACCAGGCGGCCGGCCTCCTCGGCGCGGCCGGTCCGCTCGGCGTAGAGGCGCCAGAGCGGCGGGTGGGCCTGGATCTTCTTGTAGAGCAGCGGCTGGGTGATCGTCGGGTCGTCCACCTCGCTGTGGCCGTGCCGGCGGTAGCCGATCAGGTCGACCACGACGTCAGTGCCGAAGGTGTAGCGGTAGTCGATGGCCAGGGCGGCGACGCGCGCCACGGCGTCGGGGTCCTCGCCATTGACGTGGAAGATCGGGACCGGCAGCCGCTTGGCCACGTCCGAGGCGAAGCGCGACGAATGCAGGCTCACCGGCTCGGTGGTGAAGCCGATCATGTTGTTGACGATGACGTGCACCGTGCCGCCGACCTCGTAGCCCCGCAGCTCGGCGAAGTTCAGGGTCTCGGCGAGGACGCCCTGGCCGGCGAAGGCGGCGTCGCCGTGCAGCACGATCGGCATCACCTGCTTGCGGTCCCTGTCCTCCAGCCGCGTCTGCTTGGCGCGCACCCGCCCGACCGCCACCGGGTCGACGGCCTCCAGGTGGCTGGGGTTGGAGACCAGGTGGATGGAGACCTCGCGGCCGTTCCTGCCGCGGAAGGCGCCGGTCGCGCCCATGTGGTACTTGACGTCGCCGCCGCCCAGGACGCTTCTCGGGTCGACGTCCTCGAAGCCGGCGAACAGCTCGGCGGCGCGGCGGCCGACAGTGTGGAGCATGACGTTCAAGCGCCCGCGGTGGCTCATCGCCAGGACCACCTGCCGCGCTTGGTGCTCGGCCGCCCCCTCCAGCATCTCGGCGAGCAGCGGCAGCACGGCCTCGACGCCTTCGATCGAAAAGCGCTTGGTGCCGAGGTAGCGGTTCTGGATCACCTGCTCGAAGGTCTCGGCGCGGACGAGTTGCTCCAGGATCCGCCCCTGGTCGACCGGAGCGGGCGCGGACTCCATCCGCTCCTGGATCCAGCGCCGGCGCTCGGGCTGCGGGATGTGCATGAACTCGACGCCGATCGTGCCGCAGTAGAAACGGCGGGCGGCCTCGGCGGTCGCCGGGTCGACGTCCTCTTCGAGCGGCGGCTGCGGCTCGTCGGGCAGACGGCGCAGAGGGTCGAGGTCGGCCAGGAGATAACCGAGACGGCGGTAGAGGTTGAGAGTCTTTTCATCGAGGGCCCCACGCTCGAGGATGGCGGGGCTGGGGGCGGTCGTCGTAGCCATAACAAGGTCAGGATACAACAAGGCCGCCCCTGCCCCGGGAGCTCAGAGCCCGCAACCGCCGAAGGCGGTGGTGTCGGTCACCGTACGGAAGATCCTCCCCTGCGGGTTGGTGTAGGTCTTGACAGCGCCGGTCCGGGTGTCGGTGACCGTGACCGTCGCCGCGAGGTTGGTCATGCCGGCCAAGAAGACCCAGTAGCGGCCGTTGGTGCCACAGCCGTCGAGCACTTTCACGGTGAGCTCGACGTTGCTCGGTCCGAAGAACCAGAAGTATCCGCTGTCGGGCGTCAGCTCGACGGCGGAGGCGGAGCCGCCCGCTTGGGACGTCCCCCAGACGGCGGTCACCTGGAAACGGCCCTGATTCAGGCAGAGGTTGTTGAAGCCTTCGACGCAGCCAGTGGTCACCTCGACGGCCCCGATGTCGCAGCGGCCGGTCCGTTGGACGCCACGCTGATCATAGGCCTCGCAGCTCGTGCCGCCGCTGCCCGGGGGCGCGGGGTTGCCGGCGTTGATGGCCGGGCTGCCGGCCAGGGGGACCCGGGTCCGCCCGAAGGCCTCCTCGCCGGCGAGCCGGGGATTGAGGGGGGCCGTCGGGGTGCCCACGAGGTCGTGCTTGCTCGCCTGGAAGTCGATGCAACCCTCGCCGATGCCGACCAGGTTGTAGCCCAGGGATACGGCGGAGCCCGAGCAGTCGGGATGGGTCGGGGCAATGTTGCGGGCCAGGATGGAGTTGCGGACCTGCGGGTAGTTGCCGGTGAGGAACGGTACGCTCTCGACGTACAGGCCGCCTCCCCGCTGGGCGGTGTTGTCGGCGACGGTGACGTTGGAAATCTCGGCCGCGGTGTCGTTCAGGACGTAGAGGCCGCCGCCGGAGCCGTTCGCCGCCCGGTTGAAAGCAATCGTGACGTTGGCCAGGCTCAGCGTGCCGCCGGCGAGGATGCCGCCGCCCGTTCCCTCGGCGAGATTCGCGTGGACCGCGCTCTCGACGAGCGTCAACGAGGCTCCCGGGCCGTCGCTGCGGATGCCGCCGCCTGAGCCGCCGGCCAACGCTTTGTTGCCCATGACGATTGTCTGCTCCAGGGTCAGCCGGCCCAGGTTCAGGATGCCGCCTCCCGAACCGGACACCTTGCCGCCGGAGACCGTGACGCCGCGCATCTCGGCCTCAACGCCCGCGGCGATGTGAAATACCCGATCCGTCTCCGAAAGGGAGATGATCGTGTCCGGCGCCCCCTCGCCGATCAGGGTCAGGTCGTCGAGGACGTCGAGGTCGCCGGTGTCGTTGGCGTCCTCGCCCGCGCTCCCCCGGCCGAGGGTGTAGTAGCCGGGGATCACCAGGACGACGTCGGGGCCGTCGAGGTTGTTGGCGGCGGTGATCGCCTCGCGCAGCGAGCAGTCGCGGTCGCAGGCGCCGTCCGCGGTGTCGCCGAGCTTGGTGACCTCGAACACGGCGGCCTGGGCAGGGGCCACGGATGAGGCCGCCAGCAGGGCGAGCACCATGGCACGGGTACGGATGGAACGGATCATGGCTTTCCTCCTTCCGGAAGGGCTTTCCGGAACAGCCGGGCGGACATCGTTCCCGGCAAATGTGGACGTTTCTCCTCGTGAAACCGGCCCCCCTGGCCGGCCACGCCGCGGCGGCCCGGCCGTGCCGTGCTCTTCCGCTTGCGTGTCTCTATCCTTGTTTACGGATGAGGAGGGTCAAACGTCCATGCCTGTCCCCCGATGCTACACTGCCGCCCCGCGAAACCACCCCCGGAGCCATGGAAAATGATGCGATCCGCGAAGCCCGGTCCTGCCCTCTTCCGCGCCCTGATCGGCGCGTTGCTCCTGCCCGCCGCGGCGCTTGCCCAGGGCCCGCTCGCCCCGCCGCCGCTGGAGCCTCCGGGCGCCGGCGGCATCGCGGTCGTCGAGCGCGCCCTGGCCAAGCTCGCCACCCATGAACGGCTGCTGGTCATCGCCGCCCACCCGGACGACGAGGACACGTCGCTGCTCACCCTGGTCACCCTCGGCAGGGGCGGCGAGGCGGCCTACCTGTCCTTGAGCCGCGGCGAGGGGGGGCAGAACCTGATCGGCCCGGAGCTGGGGGTCGACCTCGGGTTGATCCGCTCCCGCGAGCTGCTCGCCGCGCGCGGCGTCGACGGTGCCCGGCAGTTCTTCACCCGCGCCTATGATTTCGGCTACACGCTGTCGCTGGAGGAGACCCTGCGCCTCTGGCCGCGCGAGGTGCTGCTCGAAGACGCCGTGCGGGTGATCCGGCGCTTCCGGCCGCAGGTCGTGGTCTCGGTCTTCCCCGGCACCCCGCACCGCAACCACGGCCAGCACCAGGCCGCCGGGGTGACCGCCTATGAGGCGTTCCGGCAGGCGGGCGATCCCAACGCGTTCCCGCGGCTCATCGACGAGGGGTTGGGTCCCTGGAAGCCGCAGGCCCTCTACCGCGTCACCTGGTTCGACCCCAACGCGACCACGCTGCAGCTCCAGACCGGGGTCGTCGACCCGCTCACCGGCCGGTCGATCGAGCAGATCGCCATGGCCAGCCGCGGCATGCACCGGTCGCAGGACATGGGCCGTCTGCTGGAGCTGGGGCCGGACACCTCGGCGCTCGCCTGGGTGGAGGGGGGCGCCGGCGCCGGCGCCAAGGACCCGTTCGAGGGCATCGACACGCGCGTCACCGCCATCGCCGCGCTGATCTCCGACCCCGACCAGCGCCGCCACGCCGCCGAGCACCTGGAGAACGTCCTGGTGCGGACCGGGCAGGTCCGGCGCGCTCTCTCCCCCTCGCGCTTGTCCGATGCCGTGACGGGTCTGGTGGACATCCGCAAGAACCTGCGCGCCGTGCGCTACTTCGTCGAGGACAACGTGGAGCTGCCCGACCGGGTGCCGCTGGCGGCGCTGATCGACGAGAAGATCGAGATCGCCGAAGAGGCTCTCGCCGCCGCGGCCGGCATCGCCGCCGACGCCACCACCGAGGCCGAGGCGCTGACCCGCGGCCAGGAGGTCCCGGTCCGGGCCGTGCTCTGGAACAGCGGCGGCCAGACGGTCGAGAACCTCCGCGTCACGCTGGCGACGTCGCGCGAGTGGGGGGGCCAGCCGGTCGCCCCGGCCTCCGGCGCCGAGCCGCGGACGCTCGCGGCCGGCGAATTGGCGACCTGGGAGGTCCGGCCCGCCGTGCCGGAGTGGGCGCCGCCGACCGTCCCCTACTTCCTGCGCCAGCCGCTCGCCGGCGGCCTCTACGATTGGTCCAAGGCGCCGGCCGACGTCCGCGGCGAGCCGTTCGAGCCGCCGCCGCTGGTGGCGCGCTTCGCCTTGACGGTCGACGGCGCCGAGGTCGTGCTGGAGCGCGAGGTGGTCCACCGCCACCGCGACCAGGCACTCGGCGAGCTGCGCCGGCCGCTGCGGGTGGTCCCCCGCGTCGAGGTCTCGGCCGCCGAGGACCTCCTGGTCTGGCCGGTCGGCCGCCGCGAGCCCCGCCGCCTCCAGGTCCACCTGTCCTCGAACGCCGCCCAGCCGTTGCGCGGGCGTCTGGAGGCGTCCGGGCCGGCGCCCTGGCCGGCGGTCGAGCCGCGGCCGTTCCAGCTCGAGCCGGGCGGCGAGCAGACGGTCGAGCTGGCGCTCGCGCCGCCGCGCGACTTCGCCCCCGGCCGCTACAAGCTGCAGCTCGCCGCAGTGCTGGAGGACGGCGAGCGTTTCGAGCTGGCGGTGCCGGTGATCGACTACCCGCACATCCGTCCCACGCCGCGCCCCGAGCCGGCAGCCGTCGAGGTCAGCGCCGCCGACCTGCGCCTGCCGCCTCTCCAGCGCGTCGGCTACGTACGCGGCGCTTCCGACCGCGTCCCCGAGTACCTGCGCCAGGCCGGGGTGCCGATCGAGCTGCTGGGGCCGCAACAGCTGGAGGGGGACCTCTCGGGCTTCGACGCCATCGTGATCGGCAGCCGCGCCTACGAGGTCGATCCGGCGCTCGCCCGCGCCAATCCCCGGCTGG
>JBKKAU010000479.1:0-2095 GCA_046714475.1 Thermoanaerobaculia bacterium | reverse complement strand
GCGCCGCCCGGATGCCGCGCGACGTCTCCCCCCTCTGGGCGCGGACCTGGCTGCGGCACGGGCTCGCGGCGCTGGCGCGGCCCGGCGCCGGCACGGTGGGCGCCATCGTCGCCATGGGCCTCGGCGTCCTCGTGGTGCTCGGCATGTCGCTGGTCGAGCGCCGGCTCTCGGACGAGCTGGCGACCGCGATCCCGCCGGACGCGCCGAGCGCCTTCCTGATCGACATCCAGCCGGACCAGTGGCCGGGCGTCGAAAAGGTCCTGCGGGGCGCCGGGGCGGAGCGCATCGACTCGGTGCCGGTGGTCATGGCCCGCCTCGCCGCGATCGACGGCCGCACCATCGAGCAGTTGACCTCCAAAGACTCCAAAGACCGCGGACGGCGCTGGGCGCTCACCCGCGAGCAGCGCCTCACCTACATGCCGGCCCTGCCCGAGGACAACCGGCTGGTCGCGGGACGCCTGTGGAGCGATCCGGCGCGGGCCGAGGTCAGCGTCGAGCGGGAGTTCGCGTCCGACCTGGGGCTGAAGCTCGGCTCGACGCTCCGGTTCGACATCCAGGGCGTGCCGATCGACCTGACGGTGACCAGCCTGCGCACGGTCGACTGGGAGACGTTCGGCATCAACTTCTTCCTGGTGGTCGAGCCGGGCGTGCTCGAGCGGGCGCCGCAGCAGCGGCTGACGGCGGCGCGGCTGCCGCGCGGCGCCGAGCAGGGGGTCCAGGACCAGCTCGCCGCCAACTACCACAACGTCACCATGCTGCGGATCCGCGAGATCCTGGAGAAGATCCTCGCGGTGCTGCAACGGATCGGCGTCGGCATCCGCTTCCTCGGCGGCTTCACGGTACTCGCCGGCGTGGCCATCCTGGGCGGCGCGGTGAGCGCGACCACGGCCCGGCGGGGCCGCGAGGTGGCGCTCTTGAAGACGCTCGGCATGACCCGGCGCAACGTGGCCGCGACCTTCGCGGTCGAGTACGCGTTGGTCGGGCTGGTCGCCGGGTTGATCGGCGCCGCCGGCGCCGCGGTCCTCGCCTGGGGGGTCGTGACGCGCGGTTTCGAGATGGAGTGGAGCTGGGAGCCGCTGCCGCTCGTGGTCGCCATGCTGGCCAGCGTCGTCCTCACGGTGCTCGCCGGCCTCGCCGCCAGTGTCCGCGCCTTGGAGCGCCGGCCGGTCGAGGTGCTGCGGGGAGAGTAATTCCTACTCGTCGTCCTGGTCCGGACGGTCGAGCAGATAGCTGACGGGGACGAACTCGTATCCCTGGGCCTTGGCCTTGGGGACCTCTTCGGCCAGGGTCTGGAGCGTCGTCGGGTGGGGATGCCCGATGGCGATCGCCGCGCCGCGGGTGCGGGCGAGGCCCAGGAGGCGTTGGAACTGCGCCTGGATCGCCTCCGGCTTCTGGTCCCCGTCGAGGAAGACCTGCCGCTCGGCGGCGGGGATGCCCAGCCCGCGCGCCACCCGGTAGCCGACGCTCTCGGCGCTGGTGCGCGAGTCGAGGAAGAAGAGCCGACGTCCGGCGAGCACTTCCAGGATCGCCTCCATCGAGCCCTCGTCGGCCGACAACCCCGAGCCCATGTGGTTGTTCACCCCGACCGCGCCGTGCACCTGCCCGAGCGCCGCCAGGGTCTTCTCGCGCAGCTCCTCGCCCCCCATGCCGAGCCGCAAGGCTCCGGGACCGGGGTCCTCGCCGTTCCTGGGCTCCATGGGGAGGTGACAGAGGATCTCCGCGCCGCGCCGCCGCAGCTCGGCGACCACGGCCGGGGTCTGCTCCTCGAAGGGCAGGACGGCGTAGCTGACGGGGACGCCCAGGCTTGCCAGCGTATCGAGGTCCTCGACGCTGCGGCCGAGGTCGTCGATCACCAGCGCGATCCGTCCGCCCGGCTCCGCGGCGGCGGACTCTTCCGCCGAAGGCGCCGGCGCGTCCGGAGCGGGCTCCTCTTCGGAGACAGGCTTCTTCTCGGGATCGTCGAGATGAGCGGTGGGCGCCGGGCTCGGTGACGTGGAGGCGTCCCCCCGCACGTCGTCCTCATGCCGGGAGGCGGCCGCCTCCTCGCTCCGGGTCGAGAGGGAGGAATCGCGGCAGGCCGTGTAAAGGCCTGCCG
>JBKKAU010000478.1:0-5590 GCA_046714475.1 Thermoanaerobaculia bacterium | reverse complement strand
CGCCGGTAGAGATCGCGCGGCGTCGAGCCTCCGGAGAGCGCCCACGTGAAGCGGCCGCGCTCGGAAACGGCCTGCAGAGCTGCTTTCAGGACCTCTTGCGCCGCGGCCTCCATGAGCTCGGCGACGCTTTCGAAGACACGGACGTCGCCCGGCGCCTCGATCAATTCCGCCACTTCCTGCCGTCCTTCTGGATCAGCTCGTCCGCCTCTTTCGGTCCCCACGTGTTGGCGGCGTAGTTGGGGAAATTGCGCGGCGTGAGCGCCTTCCACACGTCGAGGATCGGCGTCACCACGCACCATCCCGCCTCCACCATGTCGCTCCGGTGGAAGAGCGTCGAGTCGCCCATCATGCAGTCGTAGAGGAGCGTCTCGTAGCCCGTGTGGGGCTGGCTGCCGAAGTAGTCCTCATATTCGAAATGCATCTTCACCGTGCCCAGCCGCATCACGGGGCCGGGCACCTTGCCGTCGAAGCGCAACGAGATCCCCTCGTCCGGCTGGATGTGGAGCACGAGCAGGTTGGGGTTCAGCCGCTCGACGGGCGTGTCACGGAAGAGCATGAGGGGCGCGCGTTTGAACTGGATGGCGATCTCGGTGACTCGCTTGGGCAGGCGCTTGCCCGTGCGCAGATAGAACGGCACGTCGGCCCAGCGCCAGTTGTCGACGAACAGCTCGAGCGCCACGAAGGTCTCGGTGGCCGACTTGGGGTCGACGTTCTTCTCCGCGCGGTAGCCGGGCGCCCGGCTGCCGTCGATCACCCCCTCGCCGTACTGGCCGCGCACCGTATGGTGCAGCACGTCCTCGGGGTCGAGAGGCCGGATGGCGCAGAGCACCTTCACCCGTTCGTCGCGCACCGCGTCGGCCGCGAACGAGATCGGCGGCTCCATGGCGATGAGCGCCAGGAGCTGGAACATGTGGTTCTGCACCATGTCGCGCAACGCTCCGGCCTCTTCATAGTAGCCGCCGCGCTCTTCGACGCCGACCGTCTCGGCGACCGTGATCTGCACGTGATCGACGTAGCGGCGGTTCCAGATCGGCTCGAAGATGCCGTTGGCGAAACGGAACGCCATGATGTTCTGCACCGTCTCTTTGCCGAGATAGTGATCGATGCGGTAGATCTGGTGCTCCCCCAGCATCTGGCGGATCCGCTGGTTCAGGGCGACCGCAGACTCCAGGTCGTGCCCGAACGGCTTTTCGATCACGACCCGCCGGAAGCCGTCCCGCGGCTCGTCGGTGAGGCCGGCGGCGCCGAGGCGGTGGACCACCTCGCCGAACAGGCTCGGCGGGATCGCGAGATAGAAAAGGTACGAGCCGCGAGTGTCGAATTCCTGATCGATCCGTGCGAGCAGGTCGCGCAGGCTCTCATAGGTCGCCGGGTCTTCGAGCTCGCCGGCGATGTAGTGCAGGCGTTTCAGCAGCCAGTCGCGCTTCTCCGGGTCGACCGGGCCGGGCAGGAACTCCTCGAGGTCGTGGCAGAGCTTGTCGCGGAACTGCTCGTCCGAGGTGAGCCCGCGGCCGAGCCCCACCACCGCGAACTGCTCCGGCAGCATGCCGCCGACCGCCAGGTTGTGGAGCGCCGGGATCAGCTTGCGCTTGGTCAGGTCGCCGGTCGCTCCGAAGATGACCAGCACGCAGGAAGGGGCCGGCTCGGCCTGCTCCTCCGTGGACGTCTGGACCGCCTGTTCCTCCGCCATGGCTCCCCTTCCTTTTGATCAGCCGCCGGACGGCCGCTCCACGTGGCCGCCGAACTTCTTCCGCATCGCCGAGAGCACCTTTTCGGCGAAGCTGTGATCCTGCCGCGAACGGAAACGGGTGAACAGCGCCGCCGCCAGGACGTTGGCGGGGACCGCCTCGTCGATGGCGGTCTCGATGGTCCAGCGACCCTCGCCCGAGTCCTGGACGAAACCGGTGTACTCGGCGAGTTGCGGGCTCTCGGCCAGCGCGCTCGCCGTCAGGTCGAGGAGCCACGAGGAGACGACGCTGCCGCGCCGCCAGACCTCGGCGATGTCGGCGAGGTCGAAATCGAACCGGTGCTCCTCGGGCAGGTCTTTGGAATTGGCGTTGCGGAAGATGTCGAAGCCCTCGGCGTAGGCCTGCATCAGGCCGTACTCGATGCCGTTGTGGACCATCTTGACGAAGTGCCCCGCGCCGGCCGGCCCGCAGTGCAGATAGCCCTCCTCGGCGGTGCCCCCCTTGCCCTCGCGCCCCGGGGCCGGTTCGATGCCGCCGCGGCCCGGCGCGAGCGTCTTGAAGACTGGGTCGAGCCGCCCCACGGTCCCGCGGTCGCCGCCGATCATCAGGCAGTAGCCGCGCTCCAGCCCCCAGACGCCGCCGCTGGTGCCGACGTCGAGGTAGTGGATGTCCCGGGCCGCCAGCTCGCGGGCGCGCCGCACGTCGTCCTTGAAATGGGAGTTGCCGCCGTCGATCACCACGTCGCCCGGCGACAGCCGTCCGCCGAGCTCGCGCACCATGCCTTCGGTGGGCCCGCCCGCCGGCACCATGAGCCAGGCGGTGCGCGGCGGCGTGAGCTTCGCCACGAAGTCGTCGAGCGCCCCGGCGCCCATCGCGCCTTCGCCGGCCAGCTCCGCCACCGCCGTGGGGTTCAGGTCGAAGACCACGCACTCATGACCGCCACGCATCAGCCGCCGCACCATGTTGCCGCCCATGCGGCCAAGACCGATCATCCCGATCTGCATCGCACACCTCCTCTCGGCCGTTCGACAGTCTATACCGCCCGCCGCGGCCTCTGGTTTGCATAAAGGGACGGCATGGAAACGAGAATGAGGACTCTTCTGGCGGCTGGAGCTTGCATCGCGATCCTGGCGCTCGCGCCCTCCCCGGGCCTTGCCGACGCGGCGCTCGCCGGCAAGGCGGGGACCCTGGGCGTCGGCGTCGAGCTGACCGCGGGGATCTCGCGGCAGGTCAACGCCCGCTTCGGGCTGAACGGCTTCACCTACTCGGAGCGGCGGGAGGCGAGCGGCATCGAGTACGACGCCGAGGCCAACCTGCAGACCGCGACCGCGCTGCTCGACTTCCATCCCGGCGGGCGCGGCTTCCGGCTGACCGGCGGCCTCGTCTACAACAACACGGAGATCGAGGGGGAGAGCGTCGACCCCGCGTCCGGGTTCTACGAGATCGGCCGCGTCCGGGTGCCGGTCGAGCTCGTCGGCAGCCTCGAAGCCACGATCGACACCGATCCGGTCGTCCCCTACGCCGGCCTCGGCTGGGGCAACGCCGTCGGCGGGGACGGCGGCTGGAGCTTCGTCTTCGACCTCGGCGTGATCTTCCAGGGCGAGCCCGAAGCGACGCTCACCCCCGTGATCCCCGCCAACAGCCCGATCAACACCATCCCCGGCGCGCGCCAGCTCCTCGCCATCGAGGTCGCGCGCGAAGAGCGGGAGATCGAAGAGGACGTGAAGGACTACGACCTCTACCCGGTGCTCTCGATCGGGGTCGCGTACAAGTTCTAGCGGCTGCTGGGGGGCTGTCCCTGGGTACGCGGGCACCTTGTCGTAGACTCCCATCATGAGCCAGCGACTCTGCTTCGTCCTCCTCCTGACCTCGTCCCTGCTCGCCGGTTGCGCCGCCACGGACGGCGCTCCCCGAACCGCTTCCTCCGAGGATGCCTCTTCGATGAACCGCATCGCCGAGTCGTACGTCCAGCTGGTCCTCGCCGTCGGGCAGCACGACCCGGACTACGTGGATGCCTACTATGGGCCGCCCGAATGGCGGACCGAGGCCGAGAGGAGCAAGCGGCCGCTGCCCGAGGTCCGTTCCGAGGCCCAGGGCCTGCTCGCCGAGCTCGGCCGCCAGAGCCCCGGTAGCGACAAGGGCGACGAGATGACCCGGCTGCGCCAGGAGTACCTCACCCGCCAGCTCGAATCGATGGTGGCGCGGGTCGACCTGTTGTCCGGCAGGAAGATGACCTTCGACGAGGAGTCGGAGGCGCTCTACGACGCGGTCTCTCCGGCCTACGGCAAAGAGCACTACGAGGAGATCCAGCGCCGGCTGGACGCGGCCCTCCCCGGCGAGGGGCCGCTGCCGGAACGGGTCCAGGCGTTCCGCAACCGGTTCGTGATCCCACCCGACCGGGTGGACGCCGTGTTCAAGGCCGCCATCGACGAGTGCCGCCGGCGCACCCTCCAACACATCGAGCTGCCGCCCGGCGAGAGCTTCGTGGTGGAGTACGTCACCGGCAAGCCCTGGAGCGCCTACAACTGGTACAAGGGGAACTTCCACAGCCTGATCCAGCTCAACACCGAGCTGCCGATCTTCATCGACCGGGCGATCGACCTCGCCTGCCACGAGGGCTACCCCGGCCATCACGTCTACAACGCCCTGCTCGAAAAGCGCCTGGTGAAGGACCGCGGCTGGCCCGAGCTCACCGTCTACGCGCTCTTCTCGCCGCAGTCGCTGATCGCCGAGGGGACCGCCAACTTCGGGATCGAGGTGGCCTTCCCCGGCGACGAGCGGATCGCCTTCGAGCGCGACGTGCTGTTCCCCCTGGCGGGGCTGGACCCCGGCCAGGTGGCGACGTTCTACGAGGTGGCCCGCCTGGGGCAGGGCCTGACCTATGCCGGCAACGAGGCGGCGCGCGGCTACCTGAACGGCACCCTGACCGCCGAGCAGGCGATCGACTGGCTGACGCGGTACAACCTGATGCCTCCGGAGCGCGCAAAACAGCGCATCGGGTTCTTCGACCAGTACCGGAGCTATGTCATCAACTACAACCTGGGGCAGGACCTGGTGCGGGAGTACATCGAGCGCCGGGGCGGCACCGCCGACAACCCCGAGAAGCGCTGGGAGGAGTTCGAGAAGCTCCTCTCCTCGCCGCGGCTGCCCTCGGGGTTGAAGTAGAGAGGGCGCGATGAATCGCGCCCCTGCACGGGTAGATCGGCAGTCAACAGGATTGTAGGAGCGCCATTCATGGCGCCCCTATTTCTCGGCGCAGTCCTGGGCCGGCGCGCCGAGCGCCGCGAGGTCCTCGCCGGCCTCCGCTGTCGGCTTGGTGCGGGTGCAGATGTTGGTGCTCAGCTTGCCCCGCTGCTTGTCGGCGTAGATCAGGTAGCTCTGCCCCTCCTGGAAGGCGTAGCCGCAGTCGGAGTCCCCCAGGCCGGTCGTGATCGTCACCTCTTCACACCGGGCTCCCTTCCAGGACTCTTCCACCCGGAGCCGCACCAGGCGGCGGTTGCCTTCCTGCGTGATGCCGAGCACGGTGCCGGTGAAGACGGCGTCCGCCTGGTCCCTCGCCTGCCGCGGCTCGGGCAGCGGACCGCACGAGCAGGCGAGCGCCGCGTCCGCGCCGAGCAGGGCCACCAACATCAATGTCATGGACAGCGAGATCTTTCGAATCATGTCGTTTCTCCTTGGGCTCCGTCCCTGCAAGGCCGGTGCTAGCCCGCCTTGCGCATGCCGCGCTCCGCTTCGGCAAGGGCCTCCTTCAAGGCCTCCCGCTCGTCCTCCCGCAGTGGGTGGCCGCCGAAGCTCTCGCGCAGATAGAAGTCGATGAGCCGGGCCGCGGGCCGCGCGGCGTCGGGGAAGCGGACGGCGGTCTCGCGGCTCAGGGCGAGCGGCGGGAGCGAGTCCGGCAGCGG
>JBKKAU010000477.1:0-6868 GCA_046714475.1 Thermoanaerobaculia bacterium | reverse complement strand
ATGGCGCGTCGGGACCGGGTGGTGGGGCTCGACTTGGTGCGGCGGGCGCGCGCCCGGACCCGGAAGCCCCTGGTGGCGATAGGCGGCATAGATGCCGGCAACCTCGCCGAGGTGCTGGCCGCCGGGGCCGATTCGGCGGCGGTGCTGGGAGCGGTCTGCCGCGGCGACCTCAATGAGATCGGCGCCAGCTGCCGGCGGCTGCTCACGGCTGCGGACAGCGCCGGGTAGAGATGCGGGTCTTCCTCACCGGTTTCATGGGGTCCGGCAAGACCACCGTGGGCCGGCTCCTGGCCGCCCGCCTGTCCCTGCCGTTCGTCGATCTGGACGAGGCGATCGAGGGGCGGGCGGGCCTGGCGGTGCGGGAGGTCTTCGAGCGGCACGGCGAGCCGGTCTTCCGCCAGCTCGAGCACGAGGCCCTGCGCGCGGCCCTGGAGCTGCCGGACGTGGTCGTGGCGACCGGGGGCGGTACGGCGGCGTTCGAAGGCAACGCCCGGCTGATCCGGTCGAGCGGCCTGTCGGTCTGGCTCAACCCGGCGTTCTCGACCCTGGTGGCCCGCATCGGCGCGCTGGGCAAGGCGGACCGGCCGCTGTTCCAGGACGAGGTGCAGGCCCTCGCGCTCTACCGGCAGAGGCTGCCGGCCTATCGGAGGTCGGACCTGACGGTGGACGTCGGGCCGCGGGATGAACCGGAGGAGGTTGCGGGGCGGATCGCCCTGCTGATCGGAAGACAACGGTGCGCTACCTGATCCTTTCCGACATGCACGCCAACTGGGACGCTTTCGAAGCCGTCCTGCGGCGGGCCCGTCGCAAGCGCTTCGACGCCGTGCTGGTGCTGGGCGACCTGGTCGGCTACGGCGCCGCTCCGAACCAGGTGGTCGAGGCGGTGCGGCGGCTGAGCCCCAGGCTCTACGTCGTGCGCGGCAACCACGACAAGGTGGTGGCGGGGATCGACTCCGGCGAAAACTTCAACCCGACCGCGCTCACCGCGGCGCAGTGGACCACCGGCCGGATGACCCCGGCGAACCTGCGCTACGTCCGCAACCTGCCGCAGGGACCGCTCCAGGTCGAGGAGCGGCTCGCCATCTGTCACGGCTCGCCGCTCGACGAGGACACCTACGTGTTCTCGGACGTGGACGCCTACGAGATCTTCACCGGCTTCCCCGTGCCGGTGGTCTTCTTCGGGCACACGCACATCCCGTCGTTCTTTTCGCTGGAGGGGCGGCGGCTGGGGGTGATGGCGCTGCATGGCAGCGGCGGCCGCATCGTGCTCCACCCCGAAGGCAGGTACCTGCTCAACCCGGGCTCGATCGGCCAGCCGCGCGACCGCGACCCCCGGGCCTCCTACATGACCTACGACAGCGCCCGCCGGGTGGTGCGCTGGTACCGCGTCCCGTACCCGGTGGACCGCGCCCAGGTGCGCATCCGCAAGGCCGGGCTGCCCAAGTCCCTCGCCGACCGCCTCAGCGTCGGTATGTAAAAGCCGGCATGTAGCTCAGATCTCTCCGACCCTCTCCCGCACCCTCGCCTCCCGCAGACGCTGGACGGTCGCCATGAGGCCGCCGGCGAGCACGATGTAGAGGCCGTACCAGACCAGCTTGATGAGCGGCTTGCGGGTGACGTCGATCGACAGCCGGGCCGGCGTCGAGCGCCCGTCGACCTCGAGTTGGATCTCGCCGGTCGAGGCGTTGATGCCGGCGAGGAAGAGCGAGCCGCCGCCCGGCAGCGCGGCCGGCGTGGCCTCGACCTCGCCGGTCTTGGCGTCCAGGCGGTAGAGCGGCTTGACCTGGGTCGTCCGGCCGCCCTCCGGTGTGACCTCCGTCACCTCGACAATGCCGCCGATGGTGATCGGGTCGCCGCTCGCCATCTGGGCCAGGGCGTTGCCGTCGACGTTGAGGTCGAAGTCGACGAATCGCACCTGGAGGTCCCCCGCCTGGGCGGTCTGTCCCTTGGCGAGGTCCAGCCGCTGCTGCTGCCCGGCATCGAACTCGATCGGCGAGACATAGAGGTCGGCGAGCAGCGTCTTGCGGATGTCCGGGTTCACCATCACCTGGCGGGTCCGGTCGTTCATGAACATCTTGGGGTGGACGTAGAACCGCTGGCCGTTGGCGCGGACCACCTCGACCTCCATGCGCTCCTTTTCGAAGCCCTGGCGCGGGATGAACCGGGTGAAGGTGAGCTTCAAGTCCTCCACCTGCTTGGGGACCCCCTGCTCCAGCGTGACCTTGACGCTCTGGTCGTAGCCGGAGGAGGCGATGAAGCCCAGCAGCATGATCCCGACGCCGGCGTGCGCGAGATAGCCGCCGGCGCCGCGGAGGCCGCCGGCGCGCAACTTCTCGATCGTCTTCTGGAAGTTGCTCCCGAGCGCCAGCGCTGCGAGCAGGATGAAGAGCAGGTGGAAGAGGTCGTGGACCTTGGACGCGACCGCCACCGTCACGACGGTCAGGGCGAAAACCCCGGGCCAGAGCAGCTTGCGCAGCAGCGCCCTGGGCTCGTCCCCGCGCCAGGTGAGGTAGGGCACCAGCGCCAGCAGCAGGGCGACCAGCAGCGCGATCGGCAGGTTGACCCGGTTGTAGAACTCGGGCCCGACCTGGCCGGGGTTCTCCATGAACCCGGTGAGGAGCGGCGCCGAGGTGCCGGCGGCGATCACCAGCGCCGAGACCGTGAGCGTGATCGTGGCCAGCACCATGAAGGTGCCGCGCGACAGCAGCGGGTCCTCGTTCGGCTCGGTGGGGACCTGGCGCAGCCGGGTGGCGAGCAGCCAGGCCGAGAGCGCCAGGAAGCCGACCATCAGCGCGATCAGCCAGCCGGAGATGCCGAGGTCGACGAAGCTGTGCACCGAGAAGTCGGCGAGCACCCCCGAGCGGGTGAGGAACGTGCCGTAGAGGACCGACAGGAAGGTCAGGGTGGCGAAGACGTAGTTGGCCCGGCGGTACCGCTTCTTGACGCGCTCCATGTGGAGGCCGTGGATCATCACCGTGCCGAAGATCCAGGGGATCAGCGAGGCGTTCTCGACCGGGTCCCAGCCCCAGTAGCCGCCCCAGCCCAGCGTCTTGTAGGCCCAGTAGCCACCCATCAGGATGGCGGTGCCGAGCACCAGGAAGCCGCCGAGGGCCCAGGGAAAGGCGCGCGCCGCCCAGCTGCCGCTCCAGTCGCGCCGCCAGAGCGAAGCCATGGCGAAGGCGAAAGGGATGGCGCTCGCCGCGTAGCCGACGAACATGATCGGCGGGTGGATCACCATCCAGTCGTCCTGGAGCAGCGGGTTGAGCCCCTCGCCGTCGAGCGGCGCCTCCCGCAGCATGACGAACGGGTTCTCGCGCACCAGGATGAAGAGGAGGCCGAGGAGCGTCAGGGTGTAGATCCCCATGACCGGCGCCTCGGACCTGCCCGTCGTCCGCCGCACGGCGAGCCCGAGCAGCGCCCCCCAGAGCAGCCAGATCAGGAAGCTCCCCTTCTGGCCCGCCCAGAAGGCGGCGAGCTGGTAGTGGACCGGCAGGTCCAGCCCCGAGTACTGGTGGACATACTCGATGCGGAAGTCGCGCAGCAGCAGCAGGATCAGGAGCAGCGCCGAAGCCAGGACGATCGACAGGGCGAAAAAGCCGTAGGCGCGCCGCGCGAAGGGGAGCGAGGCGGCGTCGCCGCGCAGCACCAGCGAGTACCCCCAGAGGGAGGAGAGCGCGAAGATCAGCGCGCACCACAGGGTGAGCGCGCCGGGAAGGTAGAGATGGGAGAGGTAATTCATGTCAGCTGTACTGCTTGACCTCGGCGCCCTGGTACTTGCTGGGGCACTTGACCAGGAGCTTCTCGGCCTGGAACTCGCGGGCGGCCGTGTCGAAGCTGCCGATGGCGACGATGCTGATCGCCTCCTCGAAGTTCGCGGGCTTCAAGCCCTTGTAGCGCACCCGCATCGTTTCGCGGCTCTCGGGGTCCTGGAGGGTGAAAAGGAGCGATTCCTGCTCGCTGACATAGGCGGAGCTGCCCTTTTCGAGCGCGCCGGCGACCTGCACCATGCGGCGGGCCTCGCGCGCCTCGGCGTAAGAGACATAGGGGGTCAGCGAGTCCTTGAAGGCGAACAGGGAGAAGGCGGCGAAGCCGACGAGCAGCAGGCCGCCGAGAAGGTACAGACGGTTTCTCTTCATCGGTCTCTCTCCATATCGCGCAGCTTCCGGTTCAGACGCAGCAGGTAGAGGAAGATCCCGGTCCAGAGGACCAGGTTCACCGCCACCACCCACTCGATACCGCCTCCCGCTTCTCCGTTCATGAGAACACTCCGGCCTCCGCTTTCCTTTCGGCGAGCGCTTGGAGGCGGCATTGAAGGTTGTGCATCCAGAAGAACAGGGCCATGAAGCCGGCCGTGCTGGCGTAGAGCACCTGCTGCATCCGGGACTCCATCTCGATCTGGCCCGCGGCGTTGACAACCGGTTCGGGATGGAGCGAGAACGTGATCCGCGGCACGATGAAGAAGAAGAACGGGGTTACGACCAGCCCGAGGAGCGCATAGACCGCCGACAGGCGGCCGCGCGTCTGCGGGTCCTCGATCGCCGACCGCAGCGCCAGGTAGGCGGCGTAGAACAGCAGCGACAGGAGGATGGAGGTCTGGCGCGGGTCCCAGTTCCACCAGGTGCCCCACTCGACGTTGGCCCAGATCGCGCCGCTCAGCGTCGCGAGGACGCCGAAGACGAGGCCGAGCTGGACCGCCACCGCGGCGGCGCGGTCGTGCCGCGGGTCCCGGCCCCGGTAGAGGTAGCGCAGGCTCCAGACGGCGGCAGCGACGAAGGCGAGCAGCGACACCCAGGCCATGGGAACGTGAAAGAACAGGATGCGGCTCGACTGCCCCTCGGCGAAGCCCGCGGCGACGGGGGCGTACAGGAAGGCGCCTACCAGCACGGCGCACATCCACAGCCAGAGGAGCCAGGGAAGTAAAGTTTTCATGGATTCCAGACCGCGGGAAAGAGCATCAAGCCTGCTACGGTAACACTTGCATCATACAGGATGAGCTGGGACAGGGCCACACCGGCCGGGTCGCCGCCGACGGCCTGGCGGGTGAGCTCCACGGCCAGCAGCAGCAGCGGCAGCAGCACCGGGAACGCCAGCACCGAGAACAGCGTCCCCTTCCCCCGCGCCTGCGCGATGATCGCCGCCACCAGCGTGCTGCCGGCGGCGAGGCCGTAGCCGCCGGCGGCCAGCACCAGGACGAGCAGCAGGGGTGAGACGACCGACAGGTTCATCATCGCGAGGAAGACCGGGGTGATCAGCGCCTCGAGGGCGATCACCTGGGTGAGACAGTAGGCGAGCTTGCCGCAGAACAGGGCCGACGGCGGGGCGGCCTGCCGCAGCGCCGTCGCCGTCTGCGTCTCCTCCTCATGGACGAAGGAGCGCGGCAGGCCGGCGGCGGCGGCGAAGAGCAGGATCAGCCAGAGCAGGACGGGCAGCACGGCGGTGCCCTGTGCCTCCGAGACCCCCATCGGGCCCAGGCTCACGCTGACCACGACTAGGGTGGTGAAGGCGAACAGGGCGAGGGTGTTCAGGGCGTAGCGGGTGCGGAGCTCGCTGCGCCAGTCCTTGGCGAAGACCGCCGCCGCCTCAGCCGCCCAGGCGGAGGCTCGCGGCCACACGGTCGATCTCCAGAGGCCCGGGGTTGGCGATCACGGCGAGGCTGTTGCCGTCTGCAAGGTGCTCGGCGAGCAGCTCGCGCACCGCCTGCTCGCCCGCGGCGTCGAGGTTCTGGAACGGCTCGTCGAGCAGCAGGAGCCGGGGGCGGTGGAGCAGCGCCCAGGCCCAGCGCAGGCGCTGCCGCATGCCGGAGGAGAGCGCCCCCGCCATGCGGTCGGGCGGCAGCCCGAGCCGGGCCAGGAGCTCGCGGCCACGCGCCGGGGCGACCCGCCGCAGACGGGAGAAGAAGTCCAGGTTCTCCTGGACGGTCAGATCGGCGTAGAAGGCGAGGTCCGGCGCGACCAGCCCCACCCGCCGCCGCCGCTCCGCCGGGTCGAGCGCCGCGCCGTCCTCTCTATAGAGGATGTCGCCGGCGTCCGGGGCGAGCAGGCCGGAGAGGCAGCGCAGCAGCGTGCTTTTGCCCGAGCCGTTGGGGCCGGTGATCAGGAGGGCTTCGCCCGCCGCGACGGCGCCGGAGACCCCGTCCAGGACCGCCAGGCGGCCGAAACGGCGGCGAAGGCCCGCGAAGCGCAGCGAGGTTTCAGGCAGGGGGGGCACGGGCGGACTATACCGCTGTTGCCGGGAGAGATAGCATCGTCCTGATGCGCCGCTACCCTCTCTACGCCCTGCTCCTGGCGCTCGCCGCCTGTACGGCCGCGCCGCGTCCTTCCGACCTCCCGGTCCTCGAGGTCCCGGATCTCGACGAGCGCGCCATGCTCCTGCTGCTGGTGGACCGCCAGATCTACGAGCCGGTGATCGCCGAGCGGGCGCTGGCGGGCGGCCCGGAGCTGCGCGAGGAGCTGGCGGTCTCCCTGGGCCGGATCCCCGACCGGCGGGGGGTGCTGCACCTGGTCGGGCTGCTGCTGGACGACGTGCCGGCGGTGCGCCGGGCGGCGGCCTTCGCCCTGGGTGAGCTCGAGGACCCGGTCGGCAAGGCGGCCCTGCTCCAGGCGGTTCGAGACGCGGACCGCGAGGTGGGGATGCTGGCGGTCGAGGCGCTGGGCAAGCTGGGTACCCCGGTTGCCGAGGTCGTGGAGGCACTGCTGCCGCTCGACGAGGCGGAGCGTTGGGCGCGCCTCTTGCCGCCGCTCTTCCGGTTCCGGGAGGAGCAGACCGTGACTCTCGCGGCGCGCGGGCTCGAACGGCCGGAGCGCGAGCTGCGCGCCCGCGCCGCCTATGCGCTGGCCCGCGAGCCGCGGCCGGAAGGGCTCCCCCATCT
>JBKKAU010000476.1:0-3404 GCA_046714475.1 Thermoanaerobaculia bacterium | reverse complement strand
GTCTACGGCAGCCTCGGGCCGACCGGCGCCTTCTCCGAGACCACCCCCTACGCGCCCAACTCGCCCTACGCCGCCTCCAAGGCCGGCGCCGACCACCTGGTGCGCGCCTACCACGAGACCCATGGGTTGCCGGCGCTGATCACCAACTGCTCCAACAACTACGGCCCCTATCAATATCCCGAAAAGCTGATCCCGCTGATGCTGCTCAACGCCCTGGAGGGCAAGCCGCTGCCCATCTACGGCGACGGCGGCAACGTCCGCGACTGGCTCTACGTCGAGGACCACTGCCGGGGCATCCTCACCGTGCTGCAGCGCGGGCAGCCGGGCGGCAAGTACAACCTCGGCGGCCGTAGCGAGCGCACCAACCTGCAGATCGTCGACACGCTCTGCGACCTGCTCGAGCGCGAGCGGCCGGCGGCGGACAACCCGGCGCTGGCCGGCCGGGGTATCGCTTCCTACCGCGACCTCAAGAAGTTCGTCACCGACCGCCCCGGCCACGACCGGCGCTACGCCATCGACGACGGCAAGATCCGGCGGGAGCTCGGCTGGGAGCCGCGGCACGACTTCGAGTCCGGGATCGCCGCCACCGTGCGCTGGTATCTTTCCAACCTCTCCTGGTGCGAGGCGGTGCAGTCGGGCCGCTACGGCCGCGAGCGCCTGGGCGTGAACCGATGAGCTTCAAGCCAACCCGCCGCCTCCCCGAGGTCCTCCTGATCGAGCCGAAGGTGTTCCGCGACGACCGCGGCTTCTTCCTGGAGACCTATCACCTGGAAAAATACCGCGAGGGGGGGCTCCCGGAGGTGTTCGTCCAGGACAACCACTCCTTCTCCGGGAAGCGCGTGCTGCGCGGCCTCCACGCTCAGCTCCGCCGCCCCCAGGGCAAGCTGGTGCGGGCGGTCCAGGGCGAGATCTTCGACGTCGCGGTGGACATCCGGCCGGACTCCCCCACCTTCGGCGAGTGGGTCGGCGAGATCCTGACGGGCGACAACTTCCGCCAGTTCTACGTCCCACCGGGGTTCGCTCATGGCTTCTGCGTCCTCTCGGACACCGCCCACGTCCTCTACAAGTGCACCGACTTCTACGATCCCCAGGACGAGATCTCCCTCGTCTGGAACGACCCCGAGATCGGGATCCGGTGGCCGATCGAAGACCACCCCGTCCTCAACCTCAAGGACCGGGACGCGCCCCGCCTGGCAGACATCCTGCAGCGGCTGATGGAACAGAATTCCGGCCGTTGACCGCCCCGGGGTGCCCCAGGCGGTCAAAGGCCGACGTTCCCAGGAGAGCCCGAGCTTGACCCTGACCGACCTGCCGCCGTCCGCCGCCGCGTCCGCCGTGTCCGAAAATCCCGACCTCTTCACCCCCCTCGACCTCGAGCAGATGAGCGAGCTCGGGATCCGCCCCGAAGAGGCGGCCCGGCAGGTCGGCCTGTTCCGCGACCGGCCGCCCTTCACGCGCGTGCTGCGGCCGTGCACGCCGGGCGATGGCATCCGGCAGCTGTCGAGCGAAGAGGAGCCGTGGCTGCTCGCCCGCTTCGAAGGCGCGGCGCGCGACGGGCGGATCGGCAAGATGGTGCCGGCCTCGGGCGCGGCGAGCCGGATGTTCAAGGAGCTGCTCGCCTATCTCTCCAAAGGCAACGCGAACGGCGCCGAGACCCCCGCCGCGGTCCGCACCTTCTTCGACAACCTGGAGCGCTTCGCCTTCTTCGAGGCGTTCGCCGAGGTCATGAAGCGTGACGGGCTCGACCTGAAGGGGAGCGCCGCCCGCAGCCCGCATACCGTCCTGGAGTACCTGCTCACCGAGAAGGGTCTCGACTACGCCGAGCTCCCCAAGGGGCTGCTCCTCTTCCACCGCTACCCCGACGGCCCGCGCACGCCGTTCGAGGAGCACCTGATCGAGGCCACCGAGCAGACGCGCGCCGGCGACGGCGCCTGCCGGCTCCATTTCACGGTCTCGCCGCAGCACGAAGAGGAGCTCCAAAGCCTCCTGGAGAGGGTCCGGCAGCGCTACGAGGAGCGGTACGAGGCCCGCTTCGAGGTCTCCTTCTCCCACCAGCGGCGCTCGACCGACACCCTGGCGGTCGACCTCGACAACCGTCCCTTCCGCCAGGAGGACGGCACGCTGCTTTTCCGGCCCGGCGGCCACGGCGCGCTGCTCGACAACCTCCACGACCTCGGCCAGGAGGGGTGGGACGTCGTCCTGATCAAGAACATCGACAACGTCGTGCCCGACTCGCGCCGGCCGCTGATCTCGCAGTGGAAGCGGCTGCTGACCGGCACCCTCCTCGCCGTCCAGGACCGCGTCTTCCGGCTGCTCGAGCGGCTGGAGGAGGGCTCGACCACGGCGCTCGACGAGGCCGTCCAGTTCCTGGAGAAGGAGCTGTCCCGGCGGCTGCCGGAGGAGCTCAAGCACGGCGAGGGCGAGGAGCGGCGGCGGCGGCTGATCGACCTTCTGGACCGGCCGCTGCGAGCCTGCGGCATGGTGCGGAACCTCGGCGAGCCGGGTGGCGGCCCGTTCTGGGTGGAGGCCCCGGACGGCTCGGTGTCGATCCAGATCGTCGAGACCTCGCAGATCGACCCCAATTCTCCCGAGCAGCAGGCGCTGCTCAAGGCCTCGACCCACTTCAGCCCGACCGACCTCGCCTGCGCCCTGCGCGACCGGCACGGCCGGCCCTACGACCTGCACCGCTACGTCGATCCCGCGACCGTCTTCTTCTCCGAGAAGTCGCACGAAGGCCGCCCCCTGAAAGCCCTGGAGCGCCCCGGCCTCTGGAACGGCTCGATGGCGGGCTGGAACGCCGTCTTCGTCGAAACCCCCGACGCCACCTTCGCCCCCGTCAAGTCGGTCCTCGACCTGCTGCGCCCCGAGCACCAGGGCTGAGGCCGAGGCGGCCAAAGCCGCCAGCCCGCCGTCTCGCCTCGACGAAGCCCGGTTTCCGCGGGAGAGGACCTACTTCCGCAGGAGAAGACAGAAAACCACGGGAGAAGACGTAGGTCCGCAAAGGAAGACGAAATACCGCGGGAGAAGACGTACAGCCGCAAACGAGGACGAACCTCCGCAAACGAGGACGAAACTCCGCAAATGAGGACGAAACTCCGCAAACGAGGACGAAACTCTGCAAACGAGGACGTACAGCCGCAGGAGAGGACGGCCCCGCGCAAAGCAGGACCGTCCTGGCTGAACGAGGATCTGTCAGAGTATCCGAGGATGATCCTCAGTATCCTCGCTCCGCAAGACGCCGTGCCAGGCCGGCGAGCTTCGCGGCCCGCTCGCCTTCGGTTCCCACGGACGCGGCGCGCAGCTGACGCTGGAGCGCGGAAAGCCGAGCGGCGGACGGGGTGGAGCGCGTGCCCCGCGCCGCGACGATGCGGGGCAAGGCGGCCTCGACGGCGTCGGTCACGGCG
>JBKKAU010000475.1:0-1936 GCA_046714475.1 Thermoanaerobaculia bacterium | reverse complement strand
CGTCCACGTCGTCCCCCGCCGCCCGGTACCGCCGGTCGAAGCCGCCGATCTCCTCCAGGCAGCGCCGGCGGACCGCCATGTTGCAGCCCGGCACGTGCTCGGCCTCCGTGTCGGAAAGGAGCACGTGCACCGGCCCGCCCGGCGCGTGGGCGACGCAGTCGGCGACGAGGCCGTCGCCCGGGGGGGCGATGTTGGGACCGCCGATCGCCGCGTGGTCCGTGGTCAGGAAGCCCCAGGCGAGGAAGGTCAGCCAGTGCGGGTCCGGCGGCGCGTCGTCGTCCGTATAGGCGACGATCTCGCCGGTCGCCGCTCGCATCCCGGTGTTCCTGGCGCTGCTCAGCCCCTGGTTCCCGGTGGTGATGACGCGGAACCCGAAGCCGCGGGCGATCTCCGCGGTGCGGTCCGTCGAGCCGTCGTCGACCACGATCACCTCGTAGTCGGGGTAGTCGAGCCGGGCCAGCGCCTCGCAGCATTCGCGGATCGTGCGCCCGCCGTTGAAGCTGCAGACGACCACGGAGATCCGGGGCCAGGAGAGTCCGGACGCGAGTGGGACTTCAGAGAACGCGCGGCGGACCGCGTCGAGCGCCGGCTTCGGGCGGCGCTGCCGGTCGGTCAACCCGAAGTCCCAGTCCTCGATCTCGAAGCCGCCGCGGTGCCACTCGTCGGTCCACGCGAACGCGAACGCGCCCGCGCAGCCGCCGGCGAACACCGTCCGGATCTGCCAGTCGAGCGTCGCGGCCTGCGCCGCGAGCCCGTGGCGCCGGCTGTCGAGCCCGATCTCGGCCATGACCAGCGGCCGGTCCCCCGCCTGGACCTGGAGACGGCCGACGTAGGCCGCCAGGGCCTCGCGCGACTCGAGGTAGACGTTGAAGCAGACGAAATCGAGGAACGGCAGGTCGAGGTATTCCGTCGACGGGTAGTTGACGTAGGTGACGAGCCCGCCCGGGTCCTCCTCCTTCGCCGCCCGGTAGAGGCGCCGGAGGAAACGCTCGACGCGGCGCCGGCCGTACCACCGCACGATGGAGCTCGGGATCTCGTTGCCGATCGCGTAGCAGAGCAGGGCGGGATGGCCGGCGCAGGACCGGACGCCCTGGCGCACCCGCGCCTCGATCGCAGCGGCCGTCGCGCCGTCCAGGAAGGCGACGTGCTGCTCCCAGGGGAGCCCGGCCATGACGCGGAGGCCGTGGCGCCCCGCGAGGTCGAGCAGCCACCGGGGCGGCGCCGTATAGACCCGCACGGCGTTGATGCCGTGAGCCGCCATCGACGCGAAGTCGCGCTCGACCCTCGCCGGGTCGTAAAGCTCCGCCCCGCCGGGTCCCGTACGGAACGTGCCGTAGGTGACGCCGCGGACGAAAAGCTTCTCGCCACCGGCGGACAGGAACTTCCCGTTCGCCTCCGGCCTCAGGAGAGATACATCTGGCATAGAGAGATCGAGCGTCGTACAGACCGTCATAAAGTATGGTGCCGGAGAGGGCGTTCCGTGAGCCGCACAATGCAGCGACGCGGCGTACGGCTAGACCGGGGGCGGCCGAATAAGCGATGATCCCGCTCCGCCGGAATGTGCCCGACGTCCCCCGAGTTGATACCTCGGAGGGTCTGGATAAACCCTGGAAGGAGTCTGCCGTGTCCGTGATGACCTGGCTGCGGAACCTGTTCTCGCCGAAGAAGTCGGAGACCTCTCAGAGCGTCGCGCTCGGCCGCAACGACCTCTGCTGGTGCGGGAGCGGCAAGAAATACAAAAAGTGTCACCTCACCAAAGACGCGTACAACCAGCGGGAGGCGAAATTCGCCGCCCAGTTCGCCGAGCAGCAGCGGCGGAAGGCGGGCATCGTCCCGAGCGGCACCGCCGCCGCTTCGGGCAAGCGCAAGCCGGGCCTGCCCCCCGAGAACCAGGGGCCCGGGCCGGTGAGCGCCGGCAAGCGCTGATCCCCTCCAG
>JBKKAU010000474.1:0-1959 GCA_046714475.1 Thermoanaerobaculia bacterium | reverse complement strand
GTGTAGCGCCCCGACTTCAAGCGCAGCACCCGCAGCAGCTCCTCGGCCTGCTCCGGCGCGGGCGCCTCCCCGGGGGCGCGGCGCCGGTGGGCGAGCGCCAGCTCCAGGTACTGGCCGCCGATCACCTCCTGGCACATGGCGGAGAAACAGCGGATCACCTCGCGCGACCGGCCGCCGTCGACCGGCAGGCCGGTCGCCAGCTCGACGGCCCAGGTGTGGGCGAGGTCGCCGAGCAGGATGGCGACCGAGCGGCCGAAGTCCTCGCCGTCGCCGCGCAGGCCGCGCGCCCGGTGGGCGTCGCGGAACCGGACGTGCGCCGCCGGCTGACCGCGCCGGACCTCGGCGTGGTCCATGATGTCGTCGTGGATTAAGAGATAGGTATGGAGGAGCTCGGTGGCGAGGGCGAGCGGCAGCACCGCTGCTTCGGACCTGCCGCCGCAGGCATGGTAGGTGTAGTAGACCAGGGCCGGACGCAGGCGCTTGCCGCCCTGGGTCACGAGCTGGCCGACGCCGTCGATCAGCTCCACCATCTCGCCGGAGCGGTCTGCCCGCGCCTCCTCACGCTTGGCGGCGAGCCAGGCCGCGAGCTCGCGGTCTAGAGCCTCTCGAAACCCGTCGAGCAGCCCAGAAAAATCCTCGGAGGCCCGCATGCGAGCCGTCGGAGAAGCCACCGTAGATAGTCCCATTCCGTCCTTGTCCGAGCTCCGCGTGGTTGTCTTCGGGGTCACCCTGAGTGTAACCCGAATCCCGCGGCGGAAGTTCCCGCCGGGCCCTTGCGGAGCATTGTACGTGAGAGCACTTTACGTTGCAAAGCGGAGAGCGGTTCCGTCGTCCCGCTTCGCTCCTTCGTGTGCGCGCCTCCGGCGCTGCCAGTCACTGCGCGGGGCGACGGACCCGCTCCCTTGGGATATTCTTTTTCCATGCCTCTCGATCTCTTTCAAGTGGACGCCTTCGCCGACCGCCCCTTCACCGGCAACCCGGCGGCGGTCTGCCTGCTGCCCGAGCCGCGCGATGAAGGATGGATGCAGCGCGTCGCCCGGGAGATGAACCTCTCGGAGACCGCCTTCCTCGTGCCTTGCGAAGGGGAGTACGGCCTGCGCTGGTTCACGCCGGCGGTGGAGGTGGAGCTCTGCGGGCACGCCACGCTGGCGAGCGCGCACGTTCTCTGGGAGACGGGGCAGCTGACACCGGACACGACGGCCCGTTTCCACACCAAGAGCGGCCTGCTCACCGCCCGCCGCCTGCCGGAGCCGGGGTCCTGGATCGAGCTCGACTTCCCGGCCAAGCCGGTCGAGGAGGTGGGGGAGCGGCCGGCGGGCCTCGCCGAGGCGCTCGGGGTCGAGCCTCGCTTTGTCGGCCGCAGCCAGTTCGACTACCTCCTGGAGGTGGCCTCCGAAGAGGAGATACGCGCGATCCGGCCCGACTTCGGCCGGCTGCGGAGCCTGCCGGTCCGGGGCGTCATCGTCACTTCCAGGGCCTCTTCGGGCGGTTTCGACGTGGTCTCGCGTTTCTTCGCGCCCGGCGCGGGGGTGGACGAGGACCCGGTCACCGGCTCGGCCCACTGCACTCTGGGTCCTTATTGGGCGACGCGTCTGGGAAAGGACGAGATCCTCGCCTATCAGGCCTCGGATCGGGGTGGAGCGGTACGGGTCCGGGTCGCGGGGGACAGGGTCCGCCTCGGGGGGCAGGCGGTGACCGTGTTGCGCGGTCAGCTCCTCGGTTGACCTTTGGAAAAGAAGGGAGCGCCGGCGCCCGAGGGCGCCGGTGCCGGTCTACTCCTGGTCTGGGTCGGGCTCGTTCCGGCGCAGGCTTGGGTCGGCCGTCCGGTGCAGATACCGGATCAGCCGGTGATAACCCGTCAGCATCTCTCTCAACGCTCGCTCTTCCTCGGCGGGCAGCCGGTGCCGGATGCCGAGGATTTGGTAGAGGTCTGTTCCGCGTCAACTACTTTGGCCGGTC
>JBKKAU010000473.1:0-2578 GCA_046714475.1 Thermoanaerobaculia bacterium | reverse complement strand
CTCCATGCGATCTCCCGTTCAGCGTGCGATCCGCACGATCATCAGGGGCATAGCGCCGACAGCCCTTCAGCCCCCCACACCTCCGACAAGCTACACTCGCCCGGCGATTCTTTCACGGACTCTGAGTTGGCCTCGAAGCTCGAGGGTCTCTCCTACCCGACGCTGCTGGCCAAGACCGAGTCGATGCGTGGCCTGTGCGCGATGATCGCCGGGCGGCATTCCCAGGCCATTGTGCACTACGAACGGGCTGTCCAGCTTCTGACGGGCATCGGCGACACCGATGTCACGAGGCTCTATGGAATGCTGGACGAGGCCTACCGCTTCCTCGGAGACCGGGACTCCGCGTGGCGGTATCGGCTGCTATCTCTCCGCGAGGCCGTGGCGGCCGGCGACCGGCAGATCCGCCATGCCGTCCTGGCCGGCCTGGCACGAGACCTGGTCGACGCTGACCGCCGGGAAGCCGCGCGGGCGGCGCTGGACGAGATGCTGGCCAATGCGCACGCCTGGTCCGAGCCGGGTGCCGCGGCAGAAGCGCTGCTGCGTCGCATCCAATTCCACCTTCTCAGCGGGTCCGACGATCAAGCAGCCGCTGACATCAGGGCATGCGCGCAGTGGATCGAGAAGTTTCAGCAGCCGGCTGACCGCGAACGTCTCGAAACCGAGTTGATGGTCGCGTCCGCGAGCAACAACTCGCCGCGAGCCCGGCCGAGGCCTTGAAGACAATCCTGACTGCAGTGTCTCGGCTGGAGGCAAGCAGTAATGGCTTACTCCTGCCCCGGGCGCTTCTCGTCCTTGCGCGCGCACAAGTCGCCCTCGGCGAGGCCGAAGCTGCCGAGGAAGCATTCGACCGGGCACTCCAGATCTACGAAACCCGCCGGGAAGGCACGGCCGGCGAAGGACTCCGGATCAGCTTCTTCTCCACGGCCCAGCCGAGCTTCGATGCCATGATCCGTTTCCAGGCCCTGGAGCGCGGTGATTCTCATGCTGCTTTCGTCTACTCCGAGCGGGTGCGCGCGAGGGCTTTACGTGACCGTACGCAGGTGAGGAACGGAGCGGGAAATCTCTCTCTCGATGAGCAGCTTGATCGCATTCCCGCGAACGTCGCTGTCTTCGCCTACACGGTATTACCCGAGAAGCTGCTGGTCTGGCGCCTACATGATGGCACGCTGAAGATGTATGTGCTTCCGGCTGAACGGAGCGAGGTGGCGGAAGTGGTGGCCTCGCTCCGAGCGGCGTTGACTGGGGCACGCTCACACGAAGCCGGCAAAACCGCCGCCGGAAAGGCTTTCGATGCGCTGCTCCGCCCAGCGCTGGAAGGTCTTCCGGCTGAGACAGAGTTGGTCTTCGTACCGGACCGCGAGTTGCATCAGGTTCCCTTCTCAGCTCTGTTCGACACATCGCGGGGACGCTACTTGATAGAAGACCACGCGTGCTCCGTCTCCCCAAGCTTCGAATCGTACCTGGCATCACAGGAGCATCGCACCCCGGCCACCTGGAAGCCGCGCCGAGTACTCGCGGTGGGTGATCCAGCTTTCGATCACGCACGGTTCCCTACCCTGCTGCCCCTCCCTTACGCCCGAGAAGAGGCGCCAGCAATCGCTGCTCTGTACGAGGAGGCGTTTGTGCTTATGGGGGAGGATGCTACGCGACAGCGGATTTTAGAAGGAATACCAGGGAGTGACGTGCTGCACCTGGCGGCGCATGTCGTGGTCGACCCGAGAAACCCGCTGAGCTCGTTCGTGGCCACCGCCGATCCGGGAGACGCGCCTCTGCGCGCCTCCGATCTGGATGGTGAGCGGCTCGCCAGCGTCAGTCTTGTATTTCTGGCTGCGTGTGATACCGCCCCTGGCTTCGCTGACGGCGACAGAGAGGGCGTGTCAGGCTTGTCTCGCGCCTTCCTCGCCGCCGGGATCCCATCGGTAGTATCCACCCTCTGGGCAGTGGACGACGAGGCAGCTACCCGACTAGCCACAGTGTTCCACACCCGACTGCTGGAAGGCGAGTCACCGGCTCGTGCGCTACGTCTCGCTCAACTCGCTCTGTTTTCCGGGCCATCATCGCCCGCGCCGTTCGCGTGGGCACCCTTTCAACTCTTCCACGGCCTCTGAGCCGCTAGGAGTAAGCCATGGCTGCTGGTATTGATGTCTTCTTTACGGGGCTGATGCTGATCTGTTTATACGATCAACAGAACTGCCCAAAAGGCCAAGATGAGAGATATTACCCGAATACCGCCTGGGTCGTAAAGGCGGACGGTCCGCGCAGAGTCTGTGGGTGGCATTCCAGGGAGGAGACACTCTTGAGGCTCAAAATCAAGAAAGACGACTTCGAGAGCTTCATCTCCCCTCTTTGCGAAGAGAACGCGGAGCGCGAGGTGATCTGTACCTTCTCGGCAAGGGACATCTGCCTCCTTCCGGACTTGACGACCAATCTCTATAAGGACCCGAGCGTAGATAACCCGGTTGTTGCAAAAAAATTTAGTCTTCTGGGGTTCAGGCGGCTTCCTCAAGAGCACATCTGTAATGCAATAAATCATGCCGAACAGCCTTGTTGGCGTTCAGCGTCAGTGTGAGTCGCCCTT
>JBKKAU010000472.1:0-9208 GCA_046714475.1 Thermoanaerobaculia bacterium | reverse complement strand
GGCGGTTCCCGGACCGGTCTTCGCCGTCCGGGTCCTCGTCGTCCAAGGCCCGGTCCGCCGGCGAGGTGCTGATCGTCGGCGCCGGCATCGCGGGGCTGACCGCCGGCTACCGACTCACCCAGAAAGGCGTGCCGGTGCGGATCCTGGAGGCGCAGGACCGGACCGGCGGGCGGATGTACAGCCTGCGCGACTACTTCCCGGAAAAGCAGGTGGTGGAGCTCGGCGGCGAGCTGATCGACACCAACCACGAGAGCATCCAGGCGCTGGCTTCGGAGCTCGGGCTGGCCCTCGACGACTTCAACCAGGACGATGCGGCGCTGGCGCGCGACGTCTGGTTCTTCGACGGCCGGCGCTACTCCGACGCCGAGGTGGTCGAGGCCTTCCGCCCGATCGCGGCCAAGATCGACGAGGCGTGGGAGACGGTCACCGGCGAGGTGGTCACGTACAAGGAGCCCAACAACGGCCAGGCCATCGACAACATGTCGATCGCCCAGTGGCTGGACGAGGCGGGGGCCGAAGGATGGTTCCGCACCCTCCTCGACGTGGCCTACACCACCGAGTACGGGCTGGAGATCGACCAGCAGTCGGCCTGGAACTTCCTGATGATGATCGACTCGAACCCCGAGCCGTTCCGCATCTTCGGCGACAGCGACGAGCGCTTCCACGTGCGCGGCGGCAACGACCAGATCCCGGCGGCCCTGGCGAAGAAGCTGGAGGGCCGCATCCAGACCGGCAGCCGTCTCGAAGCCATCACGCAGGCCGCCGACGGCAGCTACCGCTGCTCGGTACGGCGCGGCCAGGCCAGCGAGGCGATCTCGGCCGAGCACGTCCTGCTCGCCATCCCCTTCACCCTGCTGCGCCAGGTGCGGATCGACGTCGAGATGCCACCGGTCAAGCGCGAGGCCATCCAGAAGCTCGGTTACGGCACCAACGCCAAGCTGATGGTGGGCTTCTCCGAGCGGCTCTGGCGCACGGCGGGCGGCTCGAACGGCAGCATCCTGACCGACCTGCCGTTCCAGCTCACCTGGGAGGCGACCCGCCTGCAGCCGGGCAAGGCAGGGGTGCTGGTCGACTTCACCGGCGGCCGGCACGGGGTCGAGATCGGCCAGGGGACGCCGGCGCAGCAGGCGGAGCGTTTCGCCGCCGACCTCGAACGGGTCTACCCCGGGATCGCGGAGCGCCGGTTGGGCGAGGCGCGGTTCCACTGGCCCAGCTTCGAGTACACCCGGGGGAGCTACGCCTGCTACCTGCCGGGGCAGTGGACCGGCTTCGGCGGCGCCGAGATCGAGCGGGTGGGCAACCTCCACTTCGCCGGCGAGCACTGCTCGGCCGACTTCCAGGGCTTCATGGAAGGGGGCTGCGAGACCGGCGAGCGCGCCGCCGCCGAGATCCTCGCCGACCTCGGCATCGCGCAGGAAGAAGACAAGAAGGCCGCCTGAGGGAGGTAGGGGGGGTTACCCCCTCCCGGGCGGGGACAAGCCCCGCCCCTACGTAAAGATTGGGATAGGAGCTCTTATGGGTCTGAGAGACGTCCTGAGCAAGATGAAGCTCGTCGAGATGGAGCCGCGGCCGGGCGGCGGCCCGGTGGACTCCCCCGCCCCCGCGCCGGAGCCGCAGAGCGTGCAGGAGATCCTCCGGTCGATCCCGGAGGGGCCGCGGATCGACGAGAAGGCGCTGGAGAGGGCCGGTGCCGGCGGCGGCGAAGGTGGCGGCGAGGGTGGCGAGGGCGGGATCGGGATCCCGGACTTCGAGGCGATCTACCGCTCGGCCGGGATCTCCGACCCGCCGCACGGCTTCAGCGCCTACAAGGTGCTGGAGATCCTGTCCTCCCCGGAGCTCGCGCCCCTCGAAGGCAAGGCCAAGGCCGCGGCCCTCGCCGGCTTCCTCAAGATGAACCCCCGGGGACCGGTGCCCCTCGCCGAGGTGATCCAGGACGCGGTGCGGCGCGACCAGGCGCTCGACAAGTTCGAGCAGATCCTGCGCGCCAAGCTCGCCGGCCGCGCCGAGCAGGTCGAGCGGGAAAACGCCCGGCTGCAGGCCGAGATCGACGAGCTCTCCCGGCGCAACCGGGAGCTCATGGAGGCCAACCGCCGGACCACGGAGGCCGAGCAGGAGCAGCTGTCGCTCTGGCTGACCCGCAAGCGGATCGAGGAGCGCCGGCTCTTCGACGCGGTCGGGCCGTTCGTCGAGGAGAACCCCATCTCGACGGACCGGCCCGCCGATCCCGGACCGCAGACTTGAGCTTCAGGTGGCTCCTCCCCGGCGCGCTGGTGTTAGCGCTGGCCTTCCTGGGTCTGCTGGCCCCGTGGTGGTGGCCGCGGCTGCTGGATCTGGCCGGCACCCAATCGGCGCGGATCGAGGGGTTGGCCGGCCTCGTGCAGATCGTGCTCTGGCTCGGCGCCGCGGCGGTTGCCGTGGTCCGCCTCGGGCTCCGGCGCGGCACCCGGCCGGCCGAGCCGCTGGCGCCCCCTTCTGTCATGGCACACGGCGGCTCCTCAATCGCGGTCGATCACGGCGTGGCCGCCCGACAGGCGGCGGTGGGAGGCGACGTCCATGGGAACGTCAACGCACCGTCGATCGAGCATCTGAACATCCATGTCGAAGCCCCCGATGCTGGCGACTTCTTGCGCCGGCTCGGGCTGGGGTCGCCGGCGCCGGATCTGGAAGAGGCTGCCCAGGTCTATCTGCGGTACCTGGTGGATGCCTACCAGTACCTTGACCTCCGGGGCATGGGCATCTCGGACCGCGTCGCGCTCAAGCTGCCACTCCTGGAGATGTATGTCCCTCTCCAGGCCCGCCTGCACACGCCGGAAGGAGAGACCTGGGCGCGCCAACTCCGCGTGGCCGGCCGGCCGCCGGCCGCAGAGGAGGGAGCGGATATGGGAGAGCGGCTGTCTGAACCCGTGCCCGTGCTGGATCTCCTGCAGAAGTACGATGGCTTGGTCCTCCTGGGCGATCCCGGCGCGGGCAAGACCACCTTCCTCAAGGTCCTGGCTCTGGCCCTCGCCTCCGGCCAGGGAGAGACGCTGGGACTGGGCGGAAGACTGCCTATCCTCCTCCCGCTGGCCGCCTATGCCAACGCCCTGGCCGACAGGGACATCTCTCTCGACTCCTTCATCGCCCGCTATTACGAGGAAGAGCGGAAGATCCAGGTCCCCCTCGGAGCCCTGCTCGAGCGCGCCCTGGAGCAGGGGAGCGCTCTCCTCCTCCTGGACGGCCTTGACGAGGTGCGGGATGCGAGGCGCCGCCATCTCGTCGTCGACCGGGTGCGGGACTTCTACTCCCGGCACCGCAAGGGCGGCAAGGGCGGCAACCGCTTCGTCCTGACGAGCCGGATCGTGGGCTACCGCGAGGTCCGGCTGGCGGCGGAGGGCCTGGCTGAGGCCACCCTGGTGGACTTCAACGACGAGGAGATCGAGGCCTTTCTCGGCAAGTGGACGACCGCTCTCGAAAAGGCCGTGGGCGGCGCAACCGACGTTGCCCGGGCTCAGGCCGAGCAGGAGCGCGGAGAGCTGCGGGCGGCGGTGCGCGTCAACCCCGGGGTGCGATCGCTGGCCGCGAACCCGCTGCTCCTCACCATCCTGGCGCTGATGAAGCGCGGCGGCATCGCTCTCCCGGACCGCCGGGTAGAGCTCTACAAGAACTATGTCGAGACGCTTCTCAAGCACTGGAACCTGGCGCGCAGCCTGGCGGGCCGGTCGGGCCGGGAGGTGGACCTGGTTGAGACCATGAAGGTCCTGGAGCCGCTCGCCCTCTGGATGCACGAAGTCTCGCCCGGCGTCGGCCTGGTCAAGGAAGGGGAGCTGCTGCGCAAGCTGGAGTCCCTCTGCGCCGGCCGCGGGCACGCGGTCCCGGCCCGCGCCGCCCGGGAGTTCCTGAAGGACGTCCGGGATCACTCGTCGCTCCTCCTGAGCCGTGGCGAGCACCACTACGGCTTCATTCACCTGACGTTCCAGGAGTATCTGGCCGCGGTGGCTTTGGCGCGCAAGGCCCGGGAGGGGACCGCTTCCCTGATCGAGGAGCTGGCAAGGCACGTGGGCGAGGCCCCGTGGCACGAGGTGGTTCTCCTCACCGTCGCGCACTTGGCGATCGTCGACCAGTGGGAGCAGGCGGCAAGCGAGGTCGTCGAGGGCCTGCTGGATCGGACCCCGGCACCGGGTCCTCCGGGTGAAGCCGCGGTCTGGATGGGACAAGCTGTGGCGGATGCAGGCCCCGGCGCCGTGACGGCCGCCTGCCGGAAAAAGGTCGTCGCCGCCCTGCTCGACACCCTGCGTGCCGCCGGCAGGGTCGAACCCGCGCGGAGGGCCGCTGCCGGCAAGGCCCTCGCTGCGGTCGGAGATCCCCGGCCCGAGGTCATGACCGTAGCGGCCATGGAACTCCGCATCGTGACCGCCGGGCCGTTCCGCATGGGAAGCGAGAAGGATGACCCGGAGGGCCACATGGCCGAGCTGCCTGCGCACGACTGCGACCTGCCGTACGAATACCGGATCGGCCGGTACCCGGTGACCGTCACCCAGTTCCGGGAGTATGTAGACGAGACTGGCGAACGACCGGAAGATCCAGACGCACTGAGCAGCCCCGGGAACCAGCCGGTGGTCCGGGTAAGCTGGTACGAAGCCCTGGGCTTCTGTCGGTGGCTGGAGGGCGGCTGGCGCAAGGAGGGGCGCCTGCCGAAGGGTTGGAGCATAAGCCTGCCCTCCGAAGCAGAGTGGGAAAAAGCGGCGCGGGGGACGGACGGCAGAAAATACCCCTGGGGCGACGATTTCGATCCGGACCGGGCGAATACTCTGGAAGGCAAGATCGAGGACGTCAGTGCCGTCGGTTGTTTCCCTGGCGGAGCAAGCCCCTGGGGATGCGAAGAGATGAGCGGCAACGTGTGGGAGTGGACGAGGAGCGTCGAGAAAGCATATCCCTACGTGAGGACAGACGGCAGAGAAGACCTCAAAGCCTCTTCGCAATCCTTCCGGGTTGCCCGCGGCGGCTCCTGCTTCTTCGACTTCGAAGCCGCCTATTGTGCGTGCCGCCACTGGCTCGAGCCTGACGACCGCGACGACATCGGATTCCGCTTCGTCGTGCTCCCATTCTCCTCTGAGTTCTGAACCCTCTGCTTATGGCGCGATAGGATTGGAGCCGCAGGAGCCTGAAAGGAGGCCCGCATGGATTTGAAGCTGCTCGCGGATGCCTTGGTGATCGCTCTCGCGCCGGTGCTGCCTCACCTGGTCACCGGCGGCACTGAGGCCGTCAAGACGGCGGGAAAGAAAGTAGGAGAGGAGACCGTCGAGCTCGGCCGCAAGCTCTGGGCGAAGCTCCGCAAGCCGGTGGAAGAGAGCCCCCGCGCCCTCGGAGCCGCGGAGGAGGTCGCCGAGGCTCCGGAAGACGGCGACGCCCGTGCGGGGCTGCGCCGCCAGCTCGTGAAGATCCTCGAAGCCGATCCCGATCTGGCGTCCGAGGTGGCGAAGCTCCTCGACTCCGCCGGCCGGGGCACGTCCTATCAGGCGACTCTCCACGGCTCGGGCGCCATCGCCCAGGGTTCCGGTACGGTGGCGGCGGGAGAAGGAGGCATCGCGGTGGGCGGCAGCGTGACGGGCGACGTCTCGGCCGGCCGGGCCGGTCGTGGGACCCGGGGCGATGACCGACCCTGACTCCACGAGCGAACTCGAGCGGCTCCGCGCCGAGCTCGCCGCCCTCAAAGCCCAGCTCCAGGGCTCGGGCGCCATCGCCCAGTCCGGTGGTGTGGCGGCCGGGGCGGGCGGGCAGGCGGCTGGGCACAACATCATCAACACCTATGTGCGGCCCGGTGCAGGAGCGGACGTGACCACGCTGCGTTCGGCATACCTCCATCGGCTCGTGAGTCAGACGGAAGCCCTGGCTCTCTCGGGAGTCGATCCAGCCCTGGCGAACGATCGCGAGGCGCGGCTGCGGCTCGACGCCGTCTACACCGCCCTGCTCACCACGAGCGCTGAGGAGAAGCTCCCCAAGGGACACCCCGCCGCGGTCCCCGAAGAAAAGCCGCGCCCTCTCTCCGCCCTGGCGCTGCTCGACCGGCATCCCCGCCTCGTCCTGCTCGGAGACCCAGGGAGCGGCAAGAGCACCTTCGTGAGCTTCGTCGCCCTCTGCCTGGCCGGGGAGGCCCTCGGCCGGAAGGACGTGAACCTGGAGGTGTTGCGCTCGCCGCTGCCGGAAGAGGAGGACCCCCAGCCCTGGCGGCACAAAGCACTCCTGCCGGTGCGGATCGTGCTGCGGGACTTCGCGGCCATAGGGCTGCCGGAGCCGGGCGAGGAGGCCACGGCGGAGCACCTCTGGGCTTTTCTCGAGCGCGACCTGCGGGCTTGCGGGCTCGGCGAATACCTGCCGCACCTCAAGGAGGAATTGCTCACGAAAGGCGGCCTGGTGCTGTTCGATGGGCTCGACGAGGTGCCGGAGGCGGAGACGCGCCGCCTCCAGATCCGGCAGGCGGTGGAGAGCTTCTGCCAAAGCCTGGGGAAATGCCGGATCCTGCTGACCAGCCGCACCTATGCCTACCGCAACCAGGAGTGGAAGCTGCCGGGCTTCACGGAAGGAGAGCTGGCGCCGTTCAGCCGCGGCCAGATCCGCGGGTTCATCTCGCGGTGGTATGACCAGATGGCCGCTCTCGGCCGGCTTCCGGAGGAGGATGCAAAGGGCCGCGCGGTGCTGCTCGAACGCGCGGTCTTCACCGGCGACCGCCTGCTGGGCCTCGCCCGGAGGCCGCTGCTGCTGACCCTGATGGCCAGCCTCCATTCGTGGCGCGGGGGCAGCCTGCCGGAGCGGCGGGAGGAGCTCTACGCGAACGCCGTCGACCTCCTGCTCGACGTCTGGGAGAAACAGCGGGTGCGGTTCAACGCCCGCGGTGAGCCGTTGCTGCCGCAGCCGAGCCTGAGCGAGTTCCTGAACGTGGGGCGGGAGAAGGTCCGCGCCGTGCTCGAAGAGCTGGCCTGCGAATGCCACGGTGCCCAGACGGGTACGACAGGTACGGCGGACCTTGAAGAAAAGGACCTTGTGACCGGCCTGCTGCGGGTGAGCCAGAATCCCGCAACAAAGCCTGGTCTTCTCGTCGAATTCCTGCGCGACCGGGCGGGCCTGCTGGAGCCTCGCGGGGTGGGGGTGTACACGTCCCGCACCGCACGTTCCAGGAGTACCTGGCGGCCTGCCACCTCACCGGCGAGCGCTGGTGGCCGGACCGGGTGGCGGAGCTCGCGCGCGATGACCCGGCGCGTTGGCGGGAGGTCGTGCTGCTCGCCGGGGCCAAGGCGGCGCGGGGGGCGGTGCCGAGCGTCTGGCAGCTTGCCGAGGCCCTCTGCTGGCGTGAGCCGGACGCGCCGGACAACGATCTGGCCGATGCCTGGGGAGCCCACCTCGCCGGCCAGGCGGTGGCCGAATCGGCGAACCTGTCCCAGGTCAGCCCTGCCAATCAGCCCAAGCTGGAGCGGCTGCAGCGCTGGCTTGTCCGCCTCCTCGGGGACGGCCGGTTTCCCGCCGCCGAGCGGGCCCTGGCCGGCCGCACCCTGGCGAAGCTGGGCGACCCGCGATTCGACCCGGACCGATGGTTCCTGCCGCGCGATCCGCTCCTAGGTTTTGTGGAAGTCCCCGCCGGGCCGTTCCGGATGGGGAGCGGAGAGGAGGATCCTGAAGGCCGGGAGGGTGAGCGCCCGCAGCATGAGGTGGTCCGGCCGGCCTTCTACGTGGCGCGCTACCCGATCACGGTCCAGCAGCTCTCCGCCTTCGTGGCGGATAGCGCTCAAGAGCCGGAGGACCGCCGGGCACTGGAAGGTTTTGCCAACCATCCGGCGGTCCTCGTCACCTGGTTCGAGGCCCTGGCCTACTGCCGGTGGTTGGGACAGAAGCTGAAAGGCGAGGCGTTGGAGCGACTGGCCAGGAGAGCGGAGCCGCGGGAGCTCTGGGAGGGCCTCGCGAGCGGGCGTCTGGTGGTCACCCTGCCCTCCGAAGCAGAGTGGGAGAAAGCGGCGCGGGGGACCGACGGCAGGAAATACCCTTGGGGCGATGATTTCGACCCGGACCGGGCGAACACCAGGGAAGCCAAGGTCGGGGTCAGCGCCGTCGGCTGTTTTCCCGGAGGAGCCAGCCCCTGGGAATGCGAGGAGATGAGCGGCAACGTGTGGGAGTGGACGCGAAGCGTCATGCAGGCGTATCCCTACGTGGGTACGGATGGCCGGGAGGATCTCGAAGCACCTTCGCAATTTCCTCGAGTTGTCCGCGGTGGCTCTTCCTTCGACGTCACCAGGCGCGCCCATTGTGCGTTCCGCGACAGGAACGAGCCGGTCTACCGCTTCGACGACCTCGGCTTCCGCGTCGTCGTGCTCCCATTCTCCTCTGGACTCTGAACCCTCTGATTTCTGAACCTCTGGACGTCTTCCGCCTATCCCGCCACGATCTGCTTCAAGAGGGCGATGTTGTCCCGGTGCCCGGTCAGGCGGGCGGTGACCTTGCCGCGGATCGGGTAGCCCGCGAGGTACAGGTCGCCGATGACGTCGAGGATCTTGTGGCGGACGAACTCGTCCGGGAAGCGCAGCTCGGTGTTGACGACCTCTTCCTCGCCCACGAGGATGAAGTTGTCGAGCCTGCCGCCCGAGCCCAGGCCCAGCTCGTTGAGCATCTTGAGGTCCTTCATGAACCCGAAGGTGCGGGCCGGGGCGATCTCCCTCTTGTAGTCCGCCGCCGAGGTCAGCGAGAAGTCGTAGGACTGCTCGCCGATCGGCGGCGGATAGCGCAGCAGGTAGGAGACCGAGAAGCCGTCCGCCGGCTCGATCGACAGGACCTTCTCCCCGTTCCCCTCCACCTCGTAGCGGCGGTCGATGACGACCTCGCGCTGCGGCTCGTCCTGCTCGGCCACGCCGACCTCTTCGAGGATCTTGCAGAACTCCAGGGCCGAGCCGTCGAGGACCGGGATCTCGCCGTGCACCTTGATGAGGAGGTTGCTCACCCCGTAGGCGTGGAGCGCCGACAGGAGGTGCTCCACGGTGCGGATGCTCTCCCCCTCGACCGACAGCGTGGTGGCGTAGTCGGTGTCCGCCACGGCGCGGACGTGGGCCGGGATCTCGAGGCCGGTGGGCAGGGTCACGAAGTGGATGCCGCTGTTTTCGGGCAGCGGCTGGAGGACCATGCCGGTGCGCTGGCCCGAGTGGAGCCCCAGGCCGTAGACCACGGTGGAGTGGCGCCGCGTCCGCAGCGC
>JBKKAU010000471.1:0-1115 GCA_046714475.1 Thermoanaerobaculia bacterium | reverse complement strand
TCACGAGACTCCTAAGCCATGCCTCATTCACCAAGCGCGCGAGGCCCTCCTCTTCCGGCGAGAGTGCGTCGATCTGAACGACCCTGAGCTCTAATGTCCATTCAACAGAGGTTTTCCATGCAGAGACAGAGGCTTCTTCTGACGTTCGCCCTTCTCACCCTTCTTGCCATTCCCGCCGCCGCTGACGATGTGGTCGGCAGCGGCATCGACGTCTGGTTCACGCCGGCCACCGGCAGGACCTACACCGACTTTTCGCTGGAGCCGATCCCGGCGGGCTTCTTCTGCGCCAAATCCCGGCCGTTCACCGGCAAGGTCGCCTTCAAGGGAGTCCCGGTGAGCTCCGAGCTCGGCCGCGCCGATACCGTCATCGAGCGGCTCGACGACGCCCCCTTCAACGACAAGGGTATCGCCTGGACCCGCATCCAGGTCCGGGCCCTCTCGCTGGAGAGCATCGCCCCGGTCAAGACCTCCTGCGGCACCTACAACGTCAAGGTGAGCCTCCAGGCAGGCGAGCAGCCGATCACCCGGATGCGCATCGTGCAAGACCATGACAATGGCGGCCGGTTCTTCGCCCCTCTCGCGTTCAACATCAAAATGACCTTCATTCCGGTGAACAGCCAAGAGGGAAGGACCCTGGAGCTGAACCGCAGCATCCGCTTCCCGGTCAAAAGGGACGGGATCTGGTCCTTCCGTACGCCACAGACCGGGCTCCATAAGTCAGGCTTCGTGAAGGTTGACACCGACGGAGATAGCCAGGAGGACGCCCATATCCCTGGCACCTCGAACTTCGCCCCGGGCTGGCGGGTCTTCGGCAATAAAGCTAAGTGCCAATATAACTACCACGGCTTCTGGGCTCACGACCACGAGACGAGCTGTCTGTAGAAGAGGGTGCGGGCTTTCAGGTCCGGAGGGGGCCGCCCGGCCCCCTTTCTCACGCCCGCCTGTCCCGCCATCCCCCCCGCCTACACCATTCTCTTCAGAGGCTGTCTCACGAGACTCCTAAGCCATGCCTCATTCACCAAGCGCGCGAGGCCCTCCTCTTCCGGCGAGAGTGCGTCGATCTGAACGACCCTGAGCTCTAATGTCCATTCAACAGAGGTTTTCCATGCAGAGAC
>JBKKAU010000470.1:0-2424 GCA_046714475.1 Thermoanaerobaculia bacterium | reverse complement strand
CCCCCCCGGGTTGGGGGGGGCCTGGGGGGCATTGGCGCTGACTTTGTTTGGAGAGGGGGGTGGTATGGCGGGTGTACGCCCTTTTTTGTCCCCGGGGGTGTAAACCCGGGGCGTCCCCGGCGGGCCGTGCCCCGGCGGATGGTGCCCAGGGTTTCCACCCTGGGCTAGGAAGAAGGACGCCCCCTACGGGGGCTACCACCGCCCTTCGACAGCGACACGGTCAACGGTCCTCGAGGAAATCTTCCAGCCGACAGAAGTCCAGAGGCTCTCGACGCATCTCTTCGAGCGCCTTGAGATCCTCCAGATCCTCAGACTGCTCCAGCTCCTCAGGCTCTTCCGCGTCGGGGATCATCTCTCCCCCTACTTCTTCCCGTGCTCGTAGAACCCGCGCCCGCTCTTCCTGCCGAGGCGGCCGGCGAGGACCATCTGCTTGAGGAGCGGCGGCGGGGCGAAACGCTTCTCGCGATACTCCTCGAACATGATGTTGGCGATGTAGTAGGTGGTGTCCAGCCCCACGAAGTCGAGCAGGGTGAACGGCCCCATCGGGTAGCCGCAGCCGAGCTGCATGCCCTTGTCGATGTCCTCGACGCTGCCCACCCCCTCCTCCAGGGCGCGGATGGCGTCGAGCAGGTACGGCACCAGCAGGCGGTTGACGATGAAGCCCGAGTTGTCGCGGCAGGCGATCGGCTCCTTGCCGATCGAGCGGACGAACTCGAAGGCGGTCTGGTAGACGTCGTCCGAGGTGAGCAGCGTCCGCACCACCTCGACCAGCTTCATCACCGGCACCGGGTTGAAGAAGTGGAGCCCGACGAAGCGGTCCGGCCGCCGGGTGGACATGGCGATCTGGGTGATGGTCAGCGACGAGGTGTTGCTGGCGTAGATCGCGCCCTCCTTGAGCGCCTCGTCGAGCACGCCGAAGGTCTTCCTCTTCTCGTCCAGGTTCTCGACGATCGCCTCGACCACCAGGTCGCAGTCGGCGAGGTCGCGGAGGTCGACGGCGCCGGAGAGGCGCCCCTGCGCCTCGTCCCGCGCCGCGGCGTCGAGCTTGCCCTTCTCCACCGCCTTGCCGAGCGAGCCGCGGATCTTGCCCAGCCCCTTCTCCACCAGCTCCTCGCTCACCTCGCGCACCACCGTGTCGTACCCCGACCGCGCGCAGACCTCGGCGATGCCGGAGCCCATCAGGCCGCAGCCGAGAACACCTACCTTGCGAATCTTCATGCTCCCTCTCCTATCGATCTATCGGATGAGTTTGTCTGTTCCACGATCTCGCGCCCGCCGCTGTCCTTCCTGTCCAGGCGTAAAACAAGGGCACCGGGCACCGCGAACGGCAGCCGCTCCGCCCACTCCACCACCTTGACGCCTGGGCCTGCGAGCAGCTCTTCCAGCCCCAGGGCCGCGGTCTCCTCCGGGTCGAGCCGGTAGAGGTCGGCGTGCACCAGCGTGCCGCCGCTCCCGCGATGCTCCCGGATCAGGGTGAAGGTCGGCGACTGGACCTCGCGCGGCTCGATGCCCAGCCCCTGCGCGACGCCCCGGGCGAGCACCGTCTTGCCGCTCCCCAGGTCACCGGAGAGCAGGAGGATGCCGTCCGGCGCCAGCTCCGCGGCGAGCGCGGCGCCGATCCGGAGCGTCTCCTCCTCTCCACGGCTGGTCCACTTTCGCAAATCGGCTCACCGCCTCATAGCATGGCTCATGGCTCTTCGCCGGCGAGGCGCCGGAAGGCGGCCGGCAGGGACTCGATCAGGTCGCCCGCGGCGAGGGAGGCCTCTCCCATCCGGGCCGCGGCGAGGTCGCCGGCGAGGCCATGGAGGTAGACGCCGAGCCGCGCCGCGTCCAGGGGCTCCAGCCCCTGCGCGAGCAGGCCGACGATCATACCCGTCAACACGTCGCCCGTGCCGCCGCTCGCCATGCCGGGGTTGCCGGTCGGGTTGACCCAGACCGCCCCCTCGGGGGCCGCGACCAGGGTAAGGCTCCCCTTGAGCACCGTGACCGCGCCGGTCTCCGACGCCGCGCGCCGCGCCGCCGCGATCCGGTCGGCCTGCACCTCGGCCGTGGAGATCCCCAACAGCCGCCCGAGCTCGCCGGGGTGCGGCGTCAGCACCGTGGGCCCGGGACGCCCGGCGAGGTCCGCCGCCCGGCTGGCGAAGGCGTTCAGACCGTCGGCGTCGAGTACCAGCGGCAGCGGGCACTCGCCGGCGATGCGGCGGACCGCGGGGGCGGCCTCCGTCCCCAGCCCCGGCCCCACGGCGAGCGCGTCCTTCCCCTCCGCCGCTTCGAGCACGAGCGCTACGGCTTCCTCCGCCAGCTGTCCGCCCGCGCCGGCCGGAAGGGGGAGGCTCATCGATTCGATCGAGCCCAGGTCGACGATATCGAGGACCGGCGCGGGGACGGCCGCGGTCACCAGGCCGGCGCCGGCGCGGACGGCGG
>JBKKAU010000469.1:0-2239 GCA_046714475.1 Thermoanaerobaculia bacterium | reverse complement strand
CGTGTTGACGAAGAACCCGATGAGGTCCTCGACCTCCGAGCGGTCCCGGCCCGCGACCGGCGATCCGACCCAGAGGTCTTCCTGGCCGGTGCAGCGCGCCAGCAGCGCGGAAAAGACCGCGAGCGTGGTCATGAAGAAGGTGGCTCCCTGCCGGCGCCCCAGGCTCTCCAGCGCGGGTACGAAGGCCGCCGGCAGCTCCAGCAGGTGCCTGCCGCCCAGGCCGCTCGGCATGGCCGGCCGCGGATGGTCGGCGGGGAGTTGGAGCGCCGGGATCTCCCCGGCCAGGTGCCCCTTCCACCAGTCCAGCTCCTGCCGCAGGGCCTCGCCCCAAGACCACCGCCGCTGCCACTGCGCGAAGTCCGCATACTGGATTGGCAGCGCCGGCAGCGAGGGGGGCACGCCGCGCAGCAGCGCGCCGTAGATCTCCATCACGTCGCGCACCAGGATGCCGGTCGACCAGCCGTCGGAGACAATGTGGTGCACGGTCAGGAGCAGGGCTCCTTCCGCCCCGGTCATCCAGACCAGGACGGCGCGCAGCATCGGACCCCGCACGAGGTCGAACGGCCGCAGCGTCTCCTCCGCCGCCAGGCGGGCCAGCTGCGCTTCGCGCTCCGGGGCGGGGAGGGCTTGGAGGTCGACCTGCACCAGCACGTCCGGCGGCTCGGCGGCGATCGCCTGGTAAGGCCGGCCCGCGTGGATGGGGAAGGACGTGCGCAGGGCCTCGTGACGGCGCATCACGGCACGCAGGGTCTCGGCCAGCAGGTCCGGGCGGAGGTCGCCCGCGAGCCACAGGGGGGACGGGATGTTGTAGGCCGGCGAGAGCGGATCGAGCTGGTGCAGGAACCAGAGGCGCTCCTGCATCAGCGACAGCGGCATGGCCTGGTCACGGGGCGCCGGCACGATCGGCGAGGAGGTGGTCACGCCGCGCGCCTCGGCCTCGATCCGCCGGGCGAGCCCCGCCAGGGTGGGCGCTTCGAACAGGATCTTCAGCGGCAGCTCCACCCCGAGCTGGTCCCGCACCCGGGAGACCACCTGAGTGGCGAGCAGCGAGTGGCCGCCGAGGTCGAAGAAGTTGTCGGGGGGGCCGATCTCCCGTTGGGTGCCCAGGATCTGGCCCCAGATCGCCGCCAGCCGCTCCTCTGCGGGCGTCCGCGGCGCCATCCCGCCCTCCACATGGAACCCCTCCGGCGCGACGGCCTGCAGCGCCCGCCGGTCCAGCTTGCCGGTCGCGGTGCGCGGCAGCGCCTCCAGCATCACCCAGAGCGACGGCACCATGAATTCCGGGAGCCGGCGGCGCAGGGCCTCGCGCAGGTCTTCGGCCCGCGGTTCCGCCGGCGCGACGTAGGCCACGAGCCGGCCCTCGCGCGCCAGCACCGCCGCCTCGCGCACATCTTCCAGCGCCACCAGCGCGGCCTCGACCTCCCCCAGCTCGATCCGGAAGCCGCGGACCTTGACCTGATGGTCGAGCCGGCCCAGGAACTCCAGGCTGCCGTCGGCCCCCTCTGGACGATGACGAGCCAGGTCGCCGGTGCGGTACATCCGCGCTCCCGGCTCGCCAGCGTACGAATCCGGCACGAACCGTTCGGCTGTCAGCTCCGGCCGCCCTTGATAGCCGCGGGCGAGGCCGCCGCCGCTCAGGCAGAGCTCGCCCGGCACGCCCACCGGCGACGGCCGCAGCCCGCGGTCCACCACCCAGGCGCGCGTCCCCACGACCGGCCGGCCGATCGACGGCGCCCGCCCCGGGTCCCGCTCCACCAACGCCCAGGTCGAGTAGGTGGTGTCCTCCGACGGGCCGTACAGGTTGTAGAGCCGCTCGACGCCGGACCGCTCGTAGACTCGGTCGGCCAGCGTCCTCGCCAGCGCCTCGCCGGCGAGGTTGACCGTCACCAGCGAGCCCGGCAGGGCGTCGGCCCGCAGCAGCTCGGCCAGTGCCGACGGCACCGTGTTGATCAGGGTGACCTCCCCGGCGGCCGGCAGCGACGGCAAGGCCAGGGCGTTGTCCGCCAGGATCACCGTGCCACCCCACGCGAGCGGCACGAAGATCTCGAAGACCGACAGGTCGAAGGTCACCGACGTCGAAGCCAGGACGCCCGCCAGCTCGCAGTCATCGAAGACCTCGCGCGCCCAGCGGGCCAGCAGCGCCGCGCTGCGGTGCTCGATCGCCACCGCCTTGGGCCGGCCGGTCGAGCCCGAGGTGTAGATGAGATAGGCCAGGTTGCCCGCCCCGGCCGTGTCATCC
>JBKKAU010000468.1:0-7122 GCA_046714475.1 Thermoanaerobaculia bacterium | reverse complement strand
GGCGACTCACACTGACGCTGAACGCCAACAAGGCTGTTCGGCATGATTTATTGCATTACAGATGTGCTCTTGAGGAAGCCGCCTGAACCCCAGAAGACTAAATTTTTTTGCAACAACCGGGTCAACTTGAGGATGAAGCAGGAGGCGGTTGCCGCGGCAGCCGCGTTGCCTGAATTGACCCAGGGCGAATTCCCTCAAGGCGATCTTCTCGCTTGGCTCGACGCCCTCGGCCGGCCACAACGTTATGCGCAGCAGCCGCCGCCATTGCCTGCACACCCATTGGGCCAAGGTCGCCAACTCCGCATAACTGAGCGCTCGCCATAACATTACTTATGCGGAGCTGCGCATAAGTAATGGTTGGAGAGGAACGCGAAGGCGCAGACTTCGACCTCCCAGGTCCGCTGAGCACGCCCCAGGATCCCGACGACGATCTCGTTCAACTCGGCTCCGGGGCGCAGGAGGAACCGGCCATGGACCGTCCGACAGGTGACTTCGACGAGGGCACCGCCCTCCGGAATGAAGCGGAGACGCCTGGACATGCCCAAGAAAGACGGAAAGCGGGGAAAAAATCGCTCACTTTTCTTGGACGAGCCTGGACGTGCCGCCCGCCGGTTCCTGAACGCCTCCCGGTATCCCGAGCTCGCCCTGGATCTTCCTGAGAAGGGCTCGCCGCGGGCCATGAGTGTCCCGGAGACAGGCTGGACCTCCAAGGCGCCTGTTCCAGGTACTTCTTCCGCAGTAGAATGCCGGCGACATGCCCTCCATGACCCACGAGATCTTTGTGGATCTCTTCAAAAACCGTCCATCGCTCGCCGCCGAGATCCTGGTCGAGGTGCTCGGCCTCTCGCTTCCGGCCTATACCGAGGCCCGGATCGCCTCGGCCGACTTGACCGAGATCCAGCCCGCCGAATACCGCGCCGATGCCGTCGTCCTCCTCTTCCACGGCGGCAAACCTGTTCGGGTGGTCATCATCGAGGTCCAACTGGCGACCGATCCTCAAAAGCGTCTCAGTTGGCCCGCCTATGCGATGGTGGCGCGCGCGGTCCACGGCTGCCCGGCGGCTCTCCTCGTCGTCGCGCCGGACCCGCTCGTCGCCGAGTGGTGCGCGGAAGCAATCGAGACCGGCATCCCCGGATTCGTCCTGCGCCCGCCGGTGCTGCGCCGTAGCGCCGTCCCAGTGGTGACCGACCCCGGGGAAGCCGCCCGCCGGCCCGAGCTCGGGGTGCTCTCCGCGCTAGCGCACGGCGAGACCGAACAGGGGGCGACCATCGCCTCCGCGGTGCTGCCCGCGATTCGGGGTCTTGACGTGGATAAGGCCAGGTTCTATTACGACCTCGTTTACAATTCGTTGAATGAGGCGTCTCGTCGCGCCTTGGAGGCACTGATGAAGGGCTACGAATACCAGAGCGATTTCGCGAAGAAGTATGTCGCGCAGGGGCGCGCCGAAGAAGCGGTACACGCCGTGTTGACGGTACTTGGGGCCCGCGGCGTTGCGGTACCTGACGCCGTGCGCGAGCGCATCCTGGCCCAGAAAGACCCGGAACGGCTGGAGCGCTGGCTGAAGAAGGCTGCTGTCGCCTCTTCGGTCGCCGAGGTGTTGGACGAGCCCAACTGAGACCTCGTTCCCCCGGCATCGCGCCCGCCGCGACTGGACGCGCCAGTGGTCGGAGGGCCTCTACGGAAGAGAACAATGAGACCCCCTCAAAGTGATCCGGTCATCGCTGCGATCCGGGACGTCCGGCATCGCATCTCAGCGCGCTTCGGCCATGACCCCGAGAGGCTGGTGGCCTACTACATGGAGCCCACCGGGGACTGGTGCCACCCTTTCTGCGACACGGCACCCGGACCGGGAGCCGGACCGGGAGCCAGCTCCTCGTCGTACAGCGTCGGGCGCCGCGCCCTGTGGTAGCCTTGCAAATTGGCATCTCCTAGACCTCGAAAGGAGGCGTGCATGAGCTGCAGGACGTACCTCGCCGCAGCCCTCGTTCTGATCGCGATCCTGATCTCCTGGGCGCCAGCCCCGCTCGCCGCGCAGGCTCCCACTCCGGAGCCGACCGTGGTCAGTGGCCAGGTGACGAGCGCCGCCGACGGACAGCCTGTGCAGGGGGCGACGGTGAGCGCGCCGGCCCTGGGTCTCACCGCCACGACCGACGCGGCGGGGCGCTACACCCTGACCGTCCCGCGCGGCGCCGCGGCCGGTCCGGCGATCGAGCTCCAGGCCACGTTCGCCGACCTGGCGCCGGGCACCGCCCAGATCGCTCTCGCGCCCGGCTCCGTCACCCAGGACTTCACCCTCGGCGTCGCCTTCTACGAGTCCATCACGGTCGGCTCGCGCGCCATCGGCGCCGCGGCCGAGAAGTCCGTGCCGGTGGACGTCTTCGAGGTCGAGGACATCGAGACCGCCGGCGCCAGCGAGACGAACCAGATCATCGAGGCGCTCACGCCCTCGTTCAACTTCCCGCGGCCCACCATCACCGACGGCACCGACACCGTCCGTCCGGCCACCCTGCGCGGCCTCGGCTCGGACCAGGTCCTGGTGCTGGTCAACGGCAAGCGCCGGCACACCAGCGCCCTCGTCCACGTCAACGGCAGCATCGGCCGCGGCTCGACCGGCGTCGACCTCAACGCCATTCCGGCCTCCGCGATCCAGGAGATCCAGATCCTGCGCGACGGCGCCGCCGCCCAGTACGGCTCCGACGCGATCGCCGGAATCATCAACGTCGTCCTCAAGGGCAGCGCCTCCCCCCTCACCCTGAACCTCAAGGGGGGCGCCACCACCCATGGCGACGGCGCCCTCATCGACACCAGCGTCAGCCAGGGCTGGACGCTCGGCCGCGGCGGTCTCTTCGCCACGGTCGAGTACCGCGACCGCGGCGACACCAACCGCGCCGGCCCGGACCCCCGGCCGCAGGGCTCCCGCGATCCGGTCGAGCAGCCCAACCATCATTGGGGGGACGCCGAGACCCAGGACATAATGGCCTTCTTCAACGGCTCGACGCCGGTCGGCGCGTCCGGCGAGACCTCGTTCTACACCTTCGGCGGCGCCAGCCGGCGCGAGGGCTCGGCCGGCGGCTTCTTCCGCCGCGCGCTCGAGAACCGCAACCAGCCGTCGATCTACCCGAACGGTTTCCTGCCGCTCATCGAGTCGGAGGTGACCGACTTCTCCGCGGCCTTCGGCCTGCGCGGCGCGCGCGGCGACTGGTTCTGGGACCTCAGCACGGAGTACGGGGACAACAAGTTCCAGTTCAACGTGTCGAACAGCCTCAACGTCTCGCTCGGGCCGACCATCCCGCCGAACCAGACGAGCTTCGACGCCGGTGCCCTGGGCTTCGACCAGTGGGTGACGAACCTCGACCTCAGCCGCGGCTTCGAAATCGGCCTGGCCGGACCGCTCAACGTCGCCTTCGGCCTCGAATTCCGGCGCGAGGGCTACCAGATCACCGCCGGCGAGCCCGCCTCCTACATCAACGGCGGCTTCCCGGACCAGTTCGGCGCCAGGGCGCCGTCCGGGGCGCAGGTGTTCCCCGGCTTCCGGCCGGCCAACGAGGTCGACGCCAACCGCGACAGCTACGCCGCCTACGTCGACTTCGAGGGGGACGTTCTCGCGGCGCTGCGGGTGGGGATCGCCGGCCGCTTCGAGAACTACGAGGACTTCGGCAGCACGAGCGACTACAAGCTGACCGTGCGCTTCCAGCCGATCCAGGCGCTCGTGCTGCGCACCGCGGTGAGCACCGGCTTCCGCGCTCCCTCGCTGGGCCAGTCCTACTTTTCGACCACCAGCACCAACTTCCTGGCGGTCGGCGGCGTCCTGGTGCCCTTCGAGGTCGGCACCTTCCCGGTGGGCGGCCCGGTGGCCCGCGCGCTCGGCGCCCGCGACCTCGAGCCCGAGGAGTCCGAGCACCGCAGCCTCGGCCTCGTCTGGAACCCGACCAGCTCCTTCGAGGCGGGCGTGGACTTCTACCGCGTCGACATCGGGAACCGTATCGTGCTGTCCGGCAACTTCACCGGCTCCCAGGTGGCGGCGCGGCTCGCCCCGTTCAGCGTCACCGGCGCGCGCTTCTTCACCAACGCCATCGACACCCGCACCCAGGGGTACGACGTGACCGCGAGCTACGGCATGCGGCTCGGCAGCGACAGCACGCTGAAGCTGTCGGCCGGCTACAACTCGACCGAGAACGAGGTGGTGCGCGTCGCGCCGACGCCGCCCCAGCTCGCGGGCCTGCAGGAGGTGCTCTTCGACCGCACCGAGCGGCTGCGGGTCGAGTGCGGCCAGCCGAAGGACAGCCTGCGCCTGGTGGGCGACTGGGAGCGCGGCAAGGTCTTTGCGACCGTGCGCGAGAGCCGCTACGGCGAGTACTGCCTCGTGGACCGGCGCGTCGTGGACCAGGAGTTCGAGGCCGAGTGGCTGACCGATCTGGAGATCGGCTACGAGTTCCCGCGCTTCACGTTCGCCGTGGGCGCCCAGAACCTCTTCGACACCTTCCCGAACCGCAACCTGCCGGAAAACTCGAACCTCGGCATCTTCACCTACCCGAGCCACTCGCCATTCGGCATGAACGGTCGCTTCGTCTACTCGCGCGTGACGGTGAAGCTCTGAGGATGCCCGGCGACCGAGCCAGCTCCGGCTCGGCTGCCTCCCCAGGGTGTCAGCCTCTTTTCAGGGGGCTGGGCAGTGGGCCGAAGCAGCAGCCGCATCCTCTTTTCAAGGAGTCGCCCGGAGGGCCAGTCTCTTGGAGAAAGCTGGACGGGGAAGCCCTGATCAGGACGCCATGACGGCCGCCTGAATCGGCCTGAATCGTGTCCAAACCGGGAGAAAGGCTCGACAACGAGGCTCCAGAATGCGGCTCATCGCCTGGAGATATGCGCCGCGCTTCCGTCTTCCTCCTCGCGATCTTTTTCGGGGCGGCGCTCGCCGCCGGTCGAAGCGCTCGACCCGACCTGGGCGGCGGTCCTGAGAAGCCCATCAGGTGAGCGGATAAGCTTATCGGGTCACGAAGTGAGCTTATCCGATGACGTCATAAGCTTATTTCCCCGCGAATAAGGCCACGCGGTCACCGCAGAAGCTTATCAGGTGACCGGATAAGCTTATCCACTCATGAAGTGAGCTTATCCGCTGACCTCATAAGCTTATTTCCCCACGAATAAGGCCACGCGGTCACCGCAGAAGCTTATCAGAGGACCGGATAAGCTTATCCGCTCATGAGGTAAGCTTATCCCCTGACCTCATAAGCTTATTTCCCCGCGAATAAGGCCACTCTGGCAGACCGACGGCACGCGGCTGGCCCTGCCCCTGAACCCGAGTGGACAATCTCCAGGCCCTCCGCGGCTCCTTGTACATGACCGCTGAGCTACCGGAGGATTTCGGGGGGCCGGGGGCTCTTTCGGTTCCGCCCCGGGACGGCTCCCGTCCTGCTGAAGGCCCTGCGGCGGCGCACCTGGCTTGCCTCTCGATTTGCTCCCGCCGGCGACCGACTGGTTTTCTCCTTGCAGGGTGATCGCGAGCCGGACTTCGCCTTCCAGATCTGGGCGACCGACGGCACCCCTGGGGTGCGGCTCAGACGACTCGGCGGAGGGCAGCCGCGAAGCGTGCGCCGGCGAGACGCGCGTCCCGATGCTCTCGAACGTACCGGGCGGCGACAGCGGTCATGGCGCTGCGCTCCTCGTGGGAAGCGGCGAGCGCGCGACGCATCGCCGCCTCGAGCGCCGCAGGATCGCTCGGCGGAATGAGCCAGCCGGTGACGCCGTCCGTGATGACGCTCGGGATGTCCCCGACCGTCGTGGCGAGCACCGGGACTTCGAAAGCCACCCCCTCGAGAACGATGCGCGGCATCGACTCGCGCTCGCTGGAGCAGACCAGGAGATCCGCCATCCCCAACCAGCGATAGGCCTCAGCCCCCATCGGCTCGATGAACACCCGGTCTCGCAGGCCCCGCGCGGCCACGAACTGACCGATCGTCTCCGCGAGCTGGTCGTGGTGTGAGCCGACCAAGGCCAGGTGAAGGTCGGGATGCTCGGCGGCCAGGGTGGCGAACGCCTGGACCAGCAGCGGCGTCCCTTTGAGCAGGAAGATGGAGCCCAGCCCCAACACCAACCGTGCACCCTCGGGCAGACCGCAAGCCCGGCGCGCAAAAGCTCGATCGAAAGCGGCCCGGAAACGATCGATGGCCGCGATGTCGATCCCGCCGGGGATGGTCAGCAGGCGCTCGGGTGGCGCCCTTTCGAGATAGTCGCGGCGGCAGGCGTCCGAGTCAAAAACGATCAGCGGACATCGGCGCAGCGCCTCGTGCGTCATCTCGATCGCATAGGCGGGCCAGGTCAGCGCCAGGGGCGGCGAGAGGTGGCGGTCCGAGATGCACCGCTCGTAAATCATCCAGAGGCTCGGCAGGCCCAGCCTCAGAGCCAGGTCGATGCCAGGGCTCGCCGCGGTCGTGCTGACCAACGCCACGTCAAAGCCCTGCGGGCGGCACCACATCGCGAGCTCGGCGATCTTCCCTTCATAGAGGATGGGGTCGAGCTGCATCAAGGGGCCCGTGACATGACAAGGGGCGCCGATGGCCTCGAATTCTTGACGAAGCGCGCCGTCGACAGGGCTGACGACCACTGCCTCCGCCGCCTCCTCGGCGATGAGCTCGCGCAGACGCTCGAGCAGGATCAGCTGGCTGCCGCCTCGATGGAGGTTGTGGAGGATTGCAAGGACCCTCAATCGCCCGTCCGGGCGGCGAGGCGGCGCCGGGTTGCGATCGAGCAAGAGCTCGAGACGGCGGCGCAGCTCGTTCCGGCGTTGGTCCTCGGCGGCATCCCGCGGCGGAGGCCCAGCCTCGTCGATGGCGACGGTAACGCTACCGAGGGAGATCCGCACCCCCTGCCTTGCGTGAGCCAGGGCTTCGATACGGAGCGATCGCCGGCCGGCTGCGATAGCCTGGAGATCGAGCAGGCACTCCCAGCCCGCGAAGATGGCGCTCGGATCGCCCAAGGCGTCCGCCACGTCGGGACGCGGCCGACCGAGCCGGCCCCGGTCGACGAGCTCCCCGTCGATGTCGATGTCGGGAGCGACTGAACCGTGAGAGTCGTGGGCCCAGCCGGCAACGTGGAAGACTCCCCAGCCGACCGTGGTCCCCGGTC
>JBKKAU010000467.1:0-8087 GCA_046714475.1 Thermoanaerobaculia bacterium | reverse complement strand
CCACTCTGGAACTTCGAACGACTTGACACGTTGCGTTGCAAGCTCCTCCAGCGAGCCGGCCGATTCACCCGTCCTCAAGGGCGACTCACACTGACGCTGAACGCCAACAAGGCTGTTCGGCATGATTGATTGCATTACAGATGTGCTCTTGAGGAAGCCGCCTGAACTCCAGAAGACTAAATTTTTTTGCAACAACCGGGTCTACTCTGTCGCCCCTTTTGGGGCGTGATCCCAGGAGAGACGCTACTGGAGGAGAGATGCTACTGGCTCTGTCCGCCGCGGAGCCGGATCAGTTCCTCTTCCAGAGCCCGAACCCGGGCCTCGGCCTGGGCGCGCGCCGCGGCTTCTTCGGCCGGCCACAACAGGCGCTCTCCGGTCGCGGCATCGATCATCCGCAGACGATCCCCTTCCGGCAGGAGCTTGACGCCCGCTGTCCGGAGGACGAGCCCACCGTCCGGCTCCAGCGGGATGGGCTGGTAGAGACCGCCCTTCAGACGAAGCCCCTGGAGCGGGGGGCGCAGGTACTCTCGATACGGGTCGAAGAGGGCGTACTCCTCCACCCCGATCCGCTCGTAGATGTCCTTTTTCTTCTTCTGGTCCTCGCGGCGCGTCGACCGCGAGGTGACCTCGATCACCAGGCTCGGCGGCACCTCGTCCCACAGCAGGTAGTTGGGACGCGGCCACTTCTCCACTCCGCGGGCCAGCAGCACATCCGGAGCCAGGGCCGCCGACGGGTTCCCCTTCTCATAGCAGAGGAAGAGGTTGCCGCCCACCCACACGTCCGGCACTTCGGCATAGCGGTGTTCCAGGCCATGGATCAGGTCGGCCATAACGATTCGATGAATAGTGGTCTCGGCCATGGGTTGGCCATCGGAGGTGGGGTATTCGATCCCTTCCTTGACGAGCGGAATCGCGCCCATGCATGCCTTCCTTTCTCCAACGGGTTGCGGGATCAGAGCACGAACACATGCCGGAAAGCAACCGCCCAGATGGTATCACGGCCCTCCGCGTCACCACCGGACGGGGGACTGAAATGATCCCGCCTTGAACGTCATCTCCTATCGGGACGAGCAGGCCTCGTCTATAGTTGTGCCCCTAAGATCTTGAAAGGATGCTTATGGCCGTTTCGAAAAGCCGGCTGACCCGGACAGGTTCGTGCCTCGCGATCGCCTTCTGTCTCGCCGCCGGCGCTCTCGAGGCCGGTCCAGTGGAGCTGGTCTCCAGATCGAACCCGCCGGCGGACACCGCCAGTTGGCCCGTGTCGATGGCCATCACCGAGGATGCGGCCGTGAGCGCCGACGGGCGTTACATCGCCTTCGCCAGCCCGGCGGTCAACCTGATACCGTTTCAGAACGACACAAGCGACGACTTGGATGTCTTTCTTCACGACCGGGTGGCGGGCACCACGGTCCTGGTCAGCCATCTGCCCATCCTCGGCAATCTGATGAGCGGCGGCGGCACTTCACATCAGCCTTCGATCAGCGCCGACGGCCGCTGGGTCGCCTTCGTGAGCACAGCCCAGTTGAGCTCCACCGAGCTCGATACCCCCAATTCGAAAGACGTCTTCCTCTACGACCGTACCAACGGAGTGGTGACCAAGGTGAGCTCCTGGGACGGAACCGGACCCGCCTCCTCGGTCCTGGATTCCTATGCCCCGGTGATCAGCGCCGACGGGAACTGGATCGCTTTCGTCAGCGACCGCACCCATCTCGTTACGGGTCAGAGCGACGTCAACGACGCCCCGGACGTCTTCCTCTATGACCGCGCCGGCGATACGACGACCCTGGTCAGCCGGGCGGCCGGGACTACGACCACCACTGCCGACGACTTCTCCGAGAGCCCGACCCTCAGCTCGGACGGCCTGTATCTCGCCTTCCATAGCGCCGCCAGCAACCTGATCGCCGGCCAGAGCGGCGAAGAGGGTCTGGCAAACGCCTTCCTGTTCGACCGGGTCTCCGGCACCCCCATCCTGGTCAGCCGGTCCGACGCCGCGCCGCTGACCGGCATGGGAGGTATTTTTCCAGCCGTCAGCGCCGACGGGGCCTATGTGGCCTTCGCCAGTTGGAGCACCGGGCTGGTGCCCGGGCAGACCGACACCAACCTCAGCGAAGACCTGTTCCTCTACGAACGGGCCTCCGGAACCATGACCCTGGTGAGCCGCAGCCACACCTCGCCGACGACCACCGGACAGGGCGGGGTCAGCATCACGGAACCGCCGCAGGTCAGCGCCGACGGCCGCTACATCGCCTTCCTCAGCCACGCCACCGACGCGGTGAGCGGGCAGGTGAACGCCGGTGGGTTTCCGAATCTCTTGCTGTTCGACCGTGTCGGCGGAGGGACTACCCTCGTGAGCCATGCGGCCGCTTCGGCCACAACCGCCTCCAACGGACAGAACTTCCTCCCCTCCCTGAGCGCCAACGGCGCCTGGCTCGCATTCATGAGCAGCTCGAATGACCTCGTGGCCGGGCAGGTCGACGTCACTACGCTGGACATCTTCCTTTTCGAACGGGCCACCGGCACTAACCGGCTGCTGAGCAGCGCCGGCGGGTCGGCAACCCAGACCGCCAACAGCGTCTCGCGTTTTCCCAAGGTGAGCGCGGACGGCAGCGTCGCTGTCTTCCTCACCCTGGCCGACGATGTGGTGGCCGGGGTGAATGATCCGAACCGGAGCGACGACCTGGTCCTCTACGACCGGGCGGCCGGCACCAACGACATCGTGACGCGTCACGCCTCCGGCATGGCCTCCAGCTCCCCCGAGGGGCAGAGCTACAACCCCTCGGTGAGCGCCGACGGCCGTTTCGTCGCCTTCGTCAGCACCGCCACGAACCTGGTCCCCGGGGTGAGCCACCACACCGGCGTCACCGACATCTTTCTGTTCGACCGCGCTCTCGGTACCACGGCCCTGGTCAGCCACTGCACCGTCCAGCCCTTCCTCGGCAACTGCGTGACCGACCCGCCGGTAATTAGCGCCGACGGCAACTACGTCGCCTTCCTGAGCTTCGGCACCCACCTGATCCCCGGTCAGGTGGACGGCAACGGCGGCAAGGACGTTTTCCTGTACGACCGTGTCGCGGGCACCACGACGCTGGTGAGCCATGCCGCCGGCTCCCCCACGACCACCGGCAACGGGTTCTGCGGCTCCCCGCCGGCCCTCAGCGCCGACGGCCGCTGGGTGGCCTTCGTCTGCGCTGCGAACAACCTGGCCGCCTCGACGACCGATCCCAACCCCACCGCGGACGTCTTCCTCTTCGACCGGGTAACCGGCGAGACCGTGCTGGTCAGCCATGCCGCCGGCGCCGGCACCACCGCCGGCAACTCGTGGTCCGCCGATCCCGTGATCTCCGCCGACGGCGGCCGGATCGCGTTCCGCAGCAACGCCACCGACCTGGTGGCCGGCCCGGATGCCAACGGCGGTACCGACGCCTATCTCTACCAGCGGAGCACGGGGGCGGTCTCGCTGGTGAGCCGATCCGCCGCCTCCGCCACGACTGCGGCCAACGGCGAATCGGGCAGCCCGGACCTCAGCGCCGACGGCCGTTTCGTGGCGTTCCCCAGCCTGGCGACCGACCTGCTGCCCGGGCAGGTCGATGACACGGGCACGGAAGACCTCTTCCTCTCCGACGCGCTCACCGGGACCACGGCCCTAGCGAGCCGTCACGCCGCTGGCGCCGGCATGGCCTCGGGCGCCGACCTCGAGGCTTTCGACCTGAGCGCGGACGGGCGCTATGTCGCCTTCTCCAGCAAGGGCGGCAACCTCGTCGCCGGCCTGCAGGACCACCACCCCGCCTTCCCCGGCGGGACTTTCGACGTCTTTGTCTACGACGGATTCACCCGGACGGTGGAGGCCGTCAGCACGAGGGAGAGCGTTCCCACGTCCACCGCCGACGATCACTCGACGTGGCCGCGGATCAGCGCCGGCGGCCGTTTCGTCGCGTTCTCTAGCATGGCGACCGACCTGATGACACTGGGCGGGGCCATCGGCCGGCCCGGCATCTTCCTGCGCGACCGCGGACGGCAGAGGACCGAGCGGGTCAGCCACTCTTACCTCGACCCCACCTCCCCGGGCCACGGCCCGTCCAACGCCATCGCCATGAACGGGGACGGCACCGTCGTCGTCTTCGACAGCGAGTCCGGGAACCTCTTCCCGACGGACCGTAATGGCAGGCAGGATGTCTTCGCTCATGTCTGGGAGCAGCCCGCGGGGTTGAGGTTCCATACCATCACGCCGTGCCGGCTGCTCGACACCCGCGAAACGCCTCCGCCGCCCTCGGACCAGCCTCTCCATCTGCTGGTCCACAACCGTTGCGGCATCCCGGACTGGGCGCGGGCCATCGCGGCCAACGTCACAGTCATACCGTCGGCGGCGGGCCACCTGACCGCCTACTCCGGACCCTTCGCGCCTTTCACCAGCACGATCAACTTCACCGCCGGGAAGACGCGGGCCAACAACGCCGTGCTGCCTCTCTCGGACCAGGGATACGTAACCTTCGAGGCCGCCGTCAGCGGCGGTGGGACGGTACACCTGCTCGTAGACGTGAGCGGATACTTCGAAAGCCCCCATTAACGCCCGGCACTCGGGTGCGCACCTCTCCCGGAGGTGCGTGCCCTTGGGACCTCTGACAAAACCCGGCTCAAGGAATGTAGGGGAGGGGCTCGTCCCCTCCCGGGCGGGGGCAAACCCCGCCCCTGCACAGAGGTCCTGATAGGAGCTCTTGGGGCCGGCGCGGTATCATTCCGCCACAAACCACCCCCCACGGCGGAGCCCGGATGGTCCGGGCGAGCGTGCCGTTGACCGGGTCCAGGAGGCTGACGGATGTACCGCAGTACTCTCCGGGGCGCTCTGCGCTCTCTGCTCGCGCTGATTCTCCTTCTCCCCTTGGCCGCGGCGGCGCAGCCCGCGTTCCGGGTCGATGACCTCAACACCACGCGGACCGACGGCACCGAGCAATGGCCGTTCAACGCCTGGTTCGCCGAGCTCGGCGGCATCGTGCTCTTCACGGTCGCCGACGGCATCCACGGGCAGGAGCTGTGGCGCACCGACGGCACCGCGGGCGGGACCTGGCTGGTCAAGGACATCTGCCCCGGCGCCTGCCCGTCCGGTCCCCAGGGCTTGACCGCGGCCGGCGGCCGGCTCTTCTTCATCGCCAACGACGGGGTGCACGGCAGCGAGCTCTGGACGACGGACGGCACCTTTGCCGGCACGGTCATGGTCGAGGAGATCCAGCCCGGCCTGGCCGGCTCCGCGGGCACGCCGCTCGGCGGGGTGGGCGGCCTGCTGCTGTTCCCGGCCGGCGACGACGCGACCGGGCGCGAGCTTTGGGTGAGCGACGGCACCGCCGCCGGCACCCACCTGCTCGCCGACCTGGAGCCCGGTCCGGCGGGGTCGGACCCCGAGCCGATTGCCGGCGACGGGACCCGGATCTTCTTCAGCGCGACGACCGCGGCGGAGGGGCGCGAGCTGTGGGTGACGGACGGCACCGCCGCCGGTACCGGGATCGTCGAGGACATCCGGCCGGGCGGCGACGGCTCCATCTTCCTGCAGCCGCCGGTGCCGTGGGCGAGATGGGCGGCGCTCTCCGGCGGCCGGCTGTTCTTCCTCGCCGACGACGGCACGCACGGCTCCGAGCTCTGGGTGAGCGACGGCACCGCCGCCGGGTCCCAGCTCGTCGAGGACATCGAGCCGGGCAGCGAGTCCTCGTCTCCTTTCCGGATGGTGGCGTTCGGCGGCGGCATCCTCTTTCAGGCCCGCACCACCGCGGAGGGCTACGAGCTGTGGACGAGCGACGGCACCGAGGCCGGCACGCAGCTCGTCAAAGACATCTATCCGGGAACCGACGGCAGCCAGATCGGCGAGATGACGGCCGCGGGCGCCCAGGTCTTCTTCACCGCCGTCGACGGCACCCATGGCAAGGAGCTGTGGCGGACCGACGGCACCGAGGCCGGGACGCAGCTCGTCGAGGACATCGCCCCGGGCGGCGACGACGGTCTCCTCGTGTTCGGGCTGGCGTCGCTGACGGCGCTCGGCGATCTCGATGATGACCTCCTGTTCTTCGCCCAGGACGCCGCGCACGGCACCGAGCTGTGGAAGAGCGACGGCACTCCAGCCGGGACCGACCTCCTGGCCGACATCGTCCCCGGCCCGGCCTCGTCCTATTTCGGCGAAGCCTTCGCCCCCGACTTCAAGGTCGTCGCCAGCGGGCGGTGGTACTTCCGCGTCTTCGGCGCCGACGTCTGGGAGGGGCTCGAGGTCTGGTCGACCGACGGCACCACGGCCGGGACGGGGCTCCTCAAGGAGATCAACACCCAGACCTCGGCGTTCCAGGTGATCTACCCCGGCGTGGTCTGGGGGGCGTTCGCCGACCTGAACGGCACACTCCTCTTCCGCGGCGGCGACGGCGACTCCAACGCCGAGCTGAGCAGGAGCGACGGCACCGCCGCCGGGACGGAGGTGGTCAAGGAGCTGACGCCGGGTCCCGTCCCCTCGCTGATCGAGGAGCTGACGCCGCTCGGCGGGGTCGCCCTGTTCAAGGGGGACGACAACGTCAGCGGCAGCGAGCTGTGGGCGACCGACGGCACCGCCGCCGGCACCAGCCTGATCGCCGACCTCGAGCCCTCGCCCAACGGCTCGCCGGACGATGCGCCCTTCGACCTCACCGCGTTCGGCGATCATGTCTACTTCTCCGGCCCCAACGGCGAGCTCTGGCGGTCGGACGGCGCCGGCGCCGAGGGTTTCCGCACGGACGTCACGGCCGCGAACCTGTTCGCCTGGGGGGGCGCCCTCTACTTCTCCGGCTCGAACGTGTCCGACGCGGGAGAGCCGTGGAAAAGCGACGGCACGCCGGGCGGCACCGATCTGCTCGCGGACCTCCACCCGTCGGGAGGCTCGGGTCCCAGCAACTTCACCCCGGCCGGCGGCTTCCTCTTCTTCTCGGCCGACGACTGCGTCACGGGCCGCGAGCTCTGGCGCACCGACGGCACTCCCGAGGGCACGGTCCTGGTCAAGGACGTCCGGCCCGGGATCGATCCGTCCATCCTGCGCACCACCTATATCAACGACCTCGGCTACAGCACGCCCCTGGCTGCGACATCGGGAGCCGGGGCGACGTTGTTCTTCCTCGCCGACGACGGCGTCCATGGCGAGGAGCTGTGGAAGAGCGACGGCACCGAGGCCGGGACGGTCCTGGTGAAGGACGTCGTCCCGGGGGCGCGCGGCTCGGACATCCATTGGCTGACCGCCTTCGGCGACCGCGCCTTCTTCGTGACCGACGACGGCGTGCACGGCCGCGAGCTGTGGATGAGCGACGGCACCGCCGCCGGCACGCAGGTGCTCGACCTCGTCCCCGGCCCGGGCTCGTCGCTGCCGTCCGACCTCTCCGTCCAGGGGAGCCGCCTCCTCTTCTCGGCCTGGGACCCGCTCCACGGCCGCGAGCTCTGGTGGAGCGACGGCACGGCCGCCGGCACCTCCCTGCTCCAGGACATCGCGCCCGGGGTGAAGCCGTCGTCGCCCCAGCGGTTCACCCGCTCCGGGTCCAACGTCTACTTCGCCGCCACCGACGCCACGACCGGCTTCGAGCTGTGGGCCCTCCCGGTCACCGCCCTGGGACCCGGCATGGCCTTCTACACCGTTCCCCCCTGCCGGGTGTTCGACACGCGGTCGGAGACGCCTCTGAGCTCCGAAACTGCCCGCTCGTTCCAGGTTGCCGGCGCCTGCGACATCCCGGTCTCGGCGCGGGCGATTGCCGCCAACCTGACAGTGGTCGGCGGCACCGGGGCGGGTCACGTCAGGGTCTGGCCCGCCGGCACGGCCGCTCCCGAGACGAGCACCCTCAACTTCTCAGCCGGCCAGACGCGCGCCAACAACGCGGTCGTGTCGTTGGGCGAGGGCGCGATGGATGGCCAGGCGTCCGTTGCCGGCGGGGGGACCGTTCAGCTGATCCTGGACGTGACGGGGTACTTCCAGTAGGGGCGGACTCACTCCTGGCCCCATGAGGCGCTCACTTCTATGCAGGGGAGGGGCTTGCCCCCTCCCGGGTGGGCGGAGGTAGTCCCTGTAGGGACGTCCTTCTTCCTAGCCCAGGGTGGAAACC
>JBKKAU010000466.1:0-13121 GCA_046714475.1 Thermoanaerobaculia bacterium | reverse complement strand
CATAGTCGGTGACCGCCTTGTAGAGGTGGGCCTCGGCCTCCGATAGCTTGTAGGGCACAGTGTAAGCGATGCGCTCGGGAAACAGCGGCGTGCCGTCGAACTTGAGCAGGCTTTCCTTCACCATCCGGCGCATCAGGTCGGAGACGTCGGCGGTGTGGACGCCGTCGCGGAAGCGGCCTTCGAAGCGGTCGCCGTCGAGCAGCGCCATGAAGAGCTGGAAGTCCTCCTCCTTGCCGTTGTGCGGCGTCGCCGACATCAGGAGGAAGTGCCGCGTGAGACCGGAGAGGAGTTGGCCGAGCCGGTAGCGCTTGGTGAACTTCGTCTCGCCGCCAAAGACCGTGGCCGACATCTTGTGCGCCTCGTCGCAGACCACGAGATCCCAGCGACAATCCGGCGTCTGGAGCTTCTGCTGCACGTCCTCGTTGCGGGACAGCTTGTCGAGGCGGGCGATGACGAGGTTCGTCTCCAGAAACCAGTTGCCCGTGCGCGCGGCTTCCAGCTTGTCGTTGGTAAGGATCTCGAAGGGCAGATGGAAGCGGCGGTAGAGCTCATCCTGCCACTGCTCGGCGAGGCTCCCGGGGCAGACAATGAGACAGCGCTGGAGGTCGCCGCGCGCGATCAGCTCCTTGATGAGCAGGCCCGCCATGATCGTCTTGCCGGCGCCTGGATCGTCGGCGAGCAGGAAGCGCAGCGGTTGCCGCGGCAGCATCGCTTCATAGACCGCCGTGATCTGGTGCGGCAGGGGATCGACCACCGACGTGTGAACCGCCAGCACGGGATCGAAAAGATGCGCGAGGCGGATGCGCTGCGCCTCGGAGACCAGACGGAACAGAGCGCCGTCACCGTCGAAGCTCCACGGCCGCCCCTGCTCGGCGATCGCGAGCCGGGGTTCGTCGTCTCGGTAGAGCAACTCGCCACCGAGCTTCCCGGCCGCGTCCTTATAGGTCAGATCGACAGCGTCCGAGCCGATCCACTGCACACTGACCACCGTCACCAGGGCATCCGGGAGGACGCCACGGAGCGAGGCGTTAGGCTGAAGGTCTTCGAGCCGGTTCATACGTCGTCTACAGTCCTCCTCACGGTGCGGTCAAGCTGTCCCTACGGGGTGGCGCCGGAGCGGGCGCCGCTACTCGGCGTCTGCCCCTCGGCGAAGGTGGGGAACACCTGCCGGCAGAGAACCAATCCAGAGACACCTCATGCCTGCTGTTCCCGACATTGTAGCAAGGCGAAGAGCTCAGGCGTCCTCCGGCGGCGGGCCCGTGTACGCGGCGCGGGGACGGATGAGGCGGCCGGTGGTGTACTGCTCGATGGCGTGACCGATCCAGCCGATGGTGCGGCCGAGGGCGATGTGGGCGAGCGGCGTCTTTTCCGGGAGCTGGAGCGCCCGGACGAGGGTCACGAGCCCGAAGTCGAGCGTGGGGTGCTCGCCGAGGAGCTCGCGGATGGCCTCGGCGCGGGCCGCCGACAGCTCCAGGTCCGGTGAGCCGGGCGCCGCCTCGGCGGCGAGGGCGAGGAGCGCGGCGCCCCGCGGGTCGCCGTCGGGGTAGAGCGGCTGTCCGCAGCCGGGGATCTCCTCCCCCCGCCGCAGCCGGTCGGCCAGGACCCGCCGGGCCTCCGCCGCCGACCCGGCCTCGCGGAAGAGGGCTTCGACGCGCTCGGTGTGGCCGCCATGCCGGCCGCCTTTGAGCGCCGCGAGCCCCGCGGTCACCACGTCGTACGGCATCGCCCCTGCCGAGGCCACGCAACGGGCCGTGAAGGCGGAGACGTTCAGCTCGTGGTCCGCGGCCAGGATCAACGCCGAGCCGATGGGGCCGGCCGCCTCGGGCCGGCCGGGGAGCCAACCCTCCTGGAGGACGGCCGCGATCCCGGCGCGCTCCCGCTTCCGGGCCGGCCGCCCGGCCGCCACCCGCGCCAGGAAGCGGAGGATGCGGCCGCCGGTCAGGGGGATGGCCTGAGGCCGCAGGTCCCAGGCCGCGAGGTCGGCCCGGCCGGCAAGGGGCAGCGCCACCTGGCAGCGCTCGACCGGCCCGAGGTCCGACGCCTCCAGGAGCCGCAGGACCGGCCTCGGCAGCTCCGGGGGCTCCCCTCGGAAGAGATCCTCCGCCCCCTCGAACGAGCCCGTCCAGATCAGCGACGCGACCTCCTCGACCGTGCGCCGCCGCGCCAGCTCCACCACGTCCTGGCCGCGGTAGAAGAGCCTGCCGCCCGCGACCAGCGTGATGGCCGACTCGAGGACCGGCGTTCCCCAGTCCAGCGCCTTGGGCGCCACCCGCTCCGGGTCCCGCCGCATCTCCTTGCGTTCCTTGAGACGCAGCACGTCCTCCCGGGGATAGCGCTTGGCCCGCGTCTCTCCGGGCGCCGGCTCGGAGCGCAGCATCCCCCGGCTCGCGTAGGCGTAGAGCGTCGCCAGGGACACTCCGAGCTCCGCCGCGGCCTCCTGCGCGCTCCAGAAACGATCGGCCTCCGCCATGACAGAACCCTCCCACATATTGATTCACGAATCAAGATTGACAAGCCTGCAGGACAGGAGGAATCTGGACTTGGCGGCGGTTTCGAACGTCCGCCGCAAAAGGAGACGGACGATGAACGCGATCCAGACGAGAGAAGGCCTGGACGGAGTCGTGGCGTCCACGACCCGGCTGAGCAGCGTCGAGGGGGAGGCGGGGGTCCTGCTGATCGCCGGCTTCCCCGTGGAGGATCTCGCGCCTCTGGCGACCTTCGAGGAGGTCGTCCATCTGCTGTGGAACGGCGTCCTGCCGCGCCGGGACGAGCTGGACGGGTTTGCCCGGCGTCTCGCGGAGCGGCGGGCGCTGCCTGCGGCGACCCTGGACATCCTGCGGGCTGCGGCCCGGCGGCGGGTGCCGCCGATGGACGCGCTGCGGATGGCGGCGGGGACGCTGAGCCTCGCAGAGGGAGCGGGCGACGACCCGCGGGAGGACGGCCTCCTGCTGGTGGCCGCCTTTCCGACGATCGTCGCCTCGTACTGGCGCCTGCTGCGGGGGGAGGAGCCGGTGACGCCGAGGACGGACCTGGGGCACGCCGCGAGCTATCTCCATCTGTTGACTGGAGAGGAGCCGGACCCGGCGCGGGTCCGTGGCCTCGAGACCTATCTCAACACGGTGGCGGACCATGGCTTCAACGCCTCCACGTTCGCCGCGCGGGTGATCATATCGACGCGCTCCGACCTGGTCTCGGCCATCGTCGGCGCGGTGGGGGCGCTCAAGGGACCGCTTCACGGCGGCGCGCCCCGCCCGGCGCTGAACATGGTCTTCGAGATCGGCAGCGCCGACCGGGCGGAGGCGGTCTTGCGCGACAAGCTCGCCCGCGGCGAACGGCTGATGGGCTTCGGCCACCGGGTCTACCGCGTACGCGACCCGCGGGCGGACGTGCTCGCCGAGGCGGCGGAGCGCTTCTATCAGGATGGCGGCGACCGCCAGCTCTACGAGCTCGCCCGGACGGTCGAGGCGACGGCGCTGCGCCTGCTGCGCGAGCACAAGCCGGACCGCCGTCTGGAGACCAACGTGGAGTTCTACACAGCCCTGCTGCTGCACGGTCTGGAGATGCCGACCGACCTCTTTACGCCGACCTTCGCGGTGGGCCGCGTCGCCGGCTGGGTGGCGCACGGGCTCGAACAGATCGCCCACGGCCGCCTCATCCGGCCGCAGTCCGAGTACATCGGCGAGCGCGACCGCCGCTGGGTGCCGCTGGAAGCGCGGTAGCCGGGGGAGGCGCGGGAATTGCGGCAACGTCTTTCCGGAGAGGTTGTACCCCGCGAGGGGGGAGAACGGAGGACGGGATGGACGTACTGAGAGCCCTCGGCAGCGGAGTGGCCGGAGCGGCGGTCCTGACTTTGATCCATGAGACGGCGCGGCGGAGCCGGGTGCCGAACGCGCCGCGCGCGGACGTGCTCGGCATGCGGGCGATCGCCAAGTCCATGCGCAAGATGGACATCGAGCCGCCGCCGGACGACCAGCTGTTCCACTGGGCCATGGTGGGGGACCTGATCAGCAACTCCCTCTATTACAGCCTCGCCGGTCTGGGGGACGAGCGGAAGGCCTGGCTGCGCGGCGGTCTCCTCGGGCTCGGCGCCGGCGTCGGAGCCGTCGCCCTGCCGGGGCCGCTCGGCCTCGGGCGCGGTCCCAGCGCGCGGACCCGCGCGACCCAGGTCATGACCGCCGCCTGGTATCTCGCCGGCGGCCTCGCGGCGGCGGCCACCGCGAGGTGGCTCTCGCGTCGGGATGACTAGAGCTAGCTGAAGACTTCGATCAGGGGGATCCGAAGGCCTGGCAGGAGCGGAGTCTCCAGGACATCTCCCGTGGCGGCGGAGAGCTCCTGGGCCAGGACGAAGCGATCCCCCTCCCGCTTGTAGACTCGAGCTGCCTCGCGAGCGGTATCGAATATCCAGTACTCGAGGGCTCCGGCACGCTCGTACAGCCGGAGCTTCCGGGTCTCATCGGTCTTGCGTGTACCTTTGGACAGGACCTCGATGACCAGATCCGGAGCCCCGGTCACGTTCTTCCCTGTCCGAATCCCGGAGCGCTCGTTGGAGATGAACAGCAGGTCCGGTTGGACAACATCCTCGTTCGAGAGGACGACCTCGAAGGGTGCGGGGAAGACTTTGCCGAGACGATTCCGGCGCAGGAACTCGACGAAGAAGTAATTCAGGTTGGAGACAACTGTCTGGTGCTTCTCGGAAGGGGCGGGCGTCACGAAGTGCTCTCCATCGATCAGCTCGTGACGGTTGCCGTCCTCTGGGAAGAGGAGGTAGTCCCGGTAGGTGAGCCGGTGGGAAATCGATTCGTGGATCGCCATGACGGACTCCTCTCACGCCTCGACTGGCATCGTAGCACAGGCATTCTTTCTCCTCTCCGGGGCGGGAGAGGTTATCATTTCCCTCTCAGGGAGATCAGGAACCATGCGAAAAGCAGTCCGAACGCTCCTCATGATGACCCTACTACTGGCATCCCCGGTGATCGGGCAAGAGACGCCGACAGCGGAGCCATCCGTGGCTCTGCCGCCGAACCTGGCGCGGGTGCTGACGGATTACGAGGCGGCGTGGTCGAAGCGGGACGCGGCGGCGCTGGCCGGGTTGTTCGCCGAGGACGGCTTCGTGCTGCCGAGCGGTAGGACGCCGGTGCGCGGCCGGGCAGCGATCCAGAAGCACTACACCGGACAAGGCGGGCCGCTGTTGCTGCGCGCCCTCGCCTACGCGGTCGAGGGCGGAGTCGGGTACATCATCGGCGGATACACCGACGCAACCGGGAAGCCGGACATTGGGAAATTCACGCTGACCTTGAAGAAGGGCTCGGACGGGCGGTGGCTCATCATATCGGACATGGACAACGCGAACCGGCGGCGGGAGTGATCCGTTGATAGCGCTTCTGGACCGAATTCGCTGGAGAGAGCGTATCGTCCTTCCGCGTCTCCCCTTCCTTTGCGGCATCGGTTTACGCTATCTTTGACGCCTCTCGGGAGACCTCCTATACTGGGAGCCATGGCTGAGCCCGCCAGGAATACGCCTCGCTGGACGAGCGGAGAGCCGGATCCCGAGCCGGACGACACTCTGTCCAGTGACAGCGTCCTCCAGCGCTGGGTCGAGCGTCCCGATGGTCCTATGGAGCTGATCGAGCTCCCTTTGACACCGGAGCTTTTTCTCGACCCGCAGCTCGAGGATTCCATGGTCCAAGGCGGACTCCATGCCTTCGTGAGACGTAACCTCGCAGACCTGTTGTACCGCGCCATGCGGCACGACGAGACCGCCTTGGTGCTGGAAGACGTCAAGCACCTGCTCGGCTCCGGGCTGCCCGGTCCGGCCCCCGACGTCTCGGTCATCCGAGGGCTTCGGAACGCGAAGGACGACCGGAGGAGCTACGACCTCGTGAAGGAGGGTGTCCCTCCCTGTCTGATCATCGAGATCGTTTCCCACTACGACGCCCGGCTGCGCCGTACGGACGAGGTGGACAAAGTGGCGCTCTATCAGCGGGTGGGCGTCCCCGACTACCTGCTGGTGGAGATGCCACGCCGGGCCAATGGGCACCGGTTCCACCTGAAAGGCTACCGTCTGGGGCCGGACGGGCGTTACCAGCCGATCGAGCCGGACGCGGAGGGGCGGCTTCTGTCTGAAACGACAGGCCTGCGGTTCGGGGTCTCTCCGGAAGGAGACCGTCTCGAGGTCTTCGACGCCAGGACCGGCGAACGATGGCTGACCTCCGTGGAAGAAGAGGAAGGCCGCAAGAGCGAAGCGGCGGCCCGGGAGGCCGAAGTGGCAGCCCGCAAGGCCGCCGAAGAGGAAGTCGCGCGGTTCCGCGCCGAGCTCGACCGTCTCAAGAAGTCCGGCGCCAAGCTTATCCAGCCCGGTTTGGACACTTAGTGCGGGAAGCCGGCCGGCTATTTCAGGTCCAGGAAAGGAATCTGGAACGCGGCTCAACGGGACTTCGCGAGGGCCAACCCATGCCCCGCCCGGGGCGTGACTACGAGACCGCTTTTAGTTTCCGTATATCTCTATAATGCTGACCACTGACGACGGAACGTAGGTCTTTGTCTCTCGTTTGCCTTCGGGATACACGCCTGCGACTCCGATCTCTGGAAGTCCAGCCCTGAACGACAAGCCGGCAGGGGGACGAGAGAACTCAACGTACTCCCGTGACTCGATCTCGCTCATCGTGATGCTGATGAGCTTCCCATACCTCTTCTCGACCTCGCGCAACGGCATCCCCGGGTGGATCCCCTCAGCCGTTTTGTACGTTTCGCCGAACACGCTGATGAATTCAATCTTGGCCTGCTCATTGATCGGGCTCTCCGGATTCTCTTCCCCGGCATAAAGAATCATCTCGAGGGTCTCGCCATTCTTGACCTCGATCAGCGCCATCCCCTCGCCATCCATGGTCCGCGCGAACTTCAGCTTGGGCAGGGCCTTTCGCGCCTGAGCGACAGTCATTCCTATCCGGACGGGGCCCGCCGAATCCTTGGTGATCAGGCGGGAGGGCGATACCTTCTGCGCCTGGGACGTCTCAGGTTTCTCGGCCTCATGGGCTTGGATCAGCGCCGCCCCAGCGAAGGCGAAGATCGATGCCAATACCAGCGACAGCGTTTTTCTGTACCTCATCTTCATGGCTGGACTCCCTTGCTACTCCGAAGTTGGCTGGTTGTCGAAGATGCCAATGCCCCAAATCAACTCGACTCCGCCCCTGTACGATCGGGGAACACAGAGATAGAATCCCCCATATCCTGCAAGCGCGCTCGCCAGTTCCTCTGCCTGCGCTTTGGGCAACAGGACGCCGATCTCCAGATAGCGCGGAATCGTCGTCTCGTCAGCATACACCGCCCGTGAGAAGTGGAACAGGCCCGGATGCTCGGCGATGTAGCGCTCCATGGACCGGTAGGCCCTGCCTTGTGGCGACCACCCGCGGTTCAGGCGGCGGTCTTGTTGAAAGAGGTTGATGTCTGCGGGACCGCCGGCCGAGTGGGGGATGAAATGGCCCAGGTCGGTCTTCCAGGCCATGCCCCTTCTGAGGTAGCGGGCACCTCGCGAGTACCGCGGCCGCGGTCGATTGACGAAGTCGAGCGTGAGGATGTGGTCCTTGATCCGGTCTACGAGATCCGCGCTTGGCTCTTCCGCGATCTTTCTCTCCACCTCCCTGGGCGCGTTCTGGATAAGCTTTGTGAGCTCCCGCGCCAGGATGGCCCGGTCCAGCGGGGCCAAGTCCCTCTCGGCTCCGGCAGCCAGAGAGCGGAGAGAATCCAAGTTTCGGAAGCTGACCCGCTTGTCAGGCCCAGCCGTCTTCTTAGTGGCGCCGAAGTCGAGCACCTCCAGGGCACGCCCGAGGAGCCGTGCCTTTCTCGTTGGGCTTGCCGCGGATTGATAGAGATCAATCCACCGATCGACCAGGGTGGGTATGGGCTCTTGATCCCATTCGAGGACTCGGGCCGCAGCCTGGGTGAGTTTCTCCAGATTCTTGGTCGACAGCCCCTCCGAGAGGGAGATGAACGTCAGACGAATCAGTGAAAGTGTCTCGCTCGTCGTCTGCCCAGCCTCACGCTCCGCCAGGAGTCGTGCCAACAGGTTCCCCAGGGGGAGTCTCTCCTGCGAGACGCTGAGGGCGGCGACAACCCGATCCACCGGGCCTATGCCTTCGTACGCCGCGCAATCGTGCAGAAAACTGGCCACCCGGTCGTCGAGGAGATCCAGCGCCGTCGGATATGTGCAGTTCTGCTTGTAGACCGCTATCCACAATCGGCAGAGTGGGTCCTCGAGAACTTTCCGCGCTTCCTTGGAAGTGCCGATTTCGTAGGCCTCTAGAAACCTGGCGTATTCGGCCCGGATCTGCTGAAACGGGGAAGCCGCCGAGAAATGAGCTCTGCTATCAGGAACCACCGTCATCCCGTTATCTCATGCCAACGCTGAAGACGCGGTCTGCTAAGAAAAAATGGAGCGCCCCCGCTTCTTGAAACTTCTTGACGAACAGACTCATCCCTTCGGCTCCGCCTTCGCTATGGCGGAGGGGCGAGGTAGCGGAAGTCCGCGCCGGCTGCTGGGCTGTCCTTGCTTTGTAAGAGGCTGGTACCAGTTCTCGACCACTTTGTCAGGATCTAGGCCTCACGCGTCTCTCGCGCTGTCCTTGGTCAAATTTTGCAGGCGCTTTATAAGTTCATCGACAGACATCTTTATTCTGGCAAAAGCTTCAAGGCCTCGAGCAAGTTCTGGGCTCTCTTCACAAATCTTAGCGAAGCTCTCATGAACATTGTTGCCCCCGCAAAATTTGAGATTGTCGCACTTATCGAGCAAAACCGAATCATCTCGAACGGCAGCCAAGCGGAAGTCGTGGGCGAAGCGGTTCCTAATGGATCGAATTAAATCGAACTCATCTCTCTCTTCTTTGGAAATAATACGCAGGAGATAGCACAAATGTATCTTAGCGGAGAAGGATCCTAGAGGTCGATCTGTACCAAACAAAGACTCGAAGGACTTCGCATCGTTCAGGAGAAAGTCCTCCAGTGCAGCCTCCAACAGACAATCAAGAAGGTCGGCAGCCGAAGCAAGATAGTTGCGCTCGCCCTGATCCCAAGACCACTCGATCAGGTTAACCCATTCTTTAGGATGCTGAGCGTGTTCTCTTTTTGCAACACGATCGAGTTGTCTTTTTGAAGTCTTTTTACCCAATGACTGGTCAATCCTAGATACTAGCGCCCTTGCGAAGACGCTTGGATCATGAACATTGGTTATAATCGGCTTGGCGACATCCATGAGATCCTTTGTGGCGGTCTCGTTCGAGCATCTATCCACTACAACGCAATCATTAACAATAAAGGGGATTACCAAGGGCTTGCCGGTTTGCCTGAAACTCTCAACTGCTCCGACTGCATTCGTCCCCCTCCAGTAGGTCGGATCTTCTCTAAACGCAAGTGCAAGGACATCGAGTTCTGCAAGGAGGTTCTCTGCGAGCTTCCTGTTGCTCCTGAATTCCTCAGAAAGGTCACGGTGCCCCAGTCGGCGCATGATCCTTCGCACAGGTTCCGCGATATCCTCGCGGCCTTCTTCGGCGACGATTGCGAAGGAGAGTTTGTCTGTCATGTCCAGTCACCAACCCATAGTAAGTAGTTCGTAGCTTACGAGAATTGCCGAAGCAGGTCAATGACAGGGGTGGTTGAACAACGGTCACAAGCTCCTACACAATCCGGAGATCCATGACGCTCATCAATAGGCTGAGTCTCCGAAGGCGTCTCAGGGAGAGCAGTTGAGGAGGCGGTACACCTCAAGCCCTGCTACTCTTATCTAATCTTCCAAGGAGGAACGCCTATGTTCCTGATCCGCGACATCTTCCGTTGCAAGCCGGGCAAGGCCGGGGCCCTGGCGAAGATGTTCAAGCAGACCGTGCCGTCGATGGAGAGCGAGGACGGGTTCGCCAACTGCCGGGTGATGGTGGATTACGTGGCCACCTACTGGACGGTGGTACTGCAGGCCGAGGTGGATGCGATCGAGAAGTTCGATGCCCACATGCGGAACTTCGGGTCGCGGCCCGAGGTGAAGGAGGCGCTCCAGGGGTATATGGAGCTGGTGGACGGCGGCCATCGGGAGATCTACAAGATCGTGTAGGCGCCGGTCAGCGGGGCCGGTTGACCATCTCCTGGATGCCGTTCAGCTCCCGCAGGGTGAAGCCGATCGCCAGTCGGGCCTCGCGGACGAGGAGCAGGCTGCCGTAGAGCAGGGCGCAGGCGCCGGTCAGGCCGAAGACGACGGGCACCCAGCCGTAGGTCCAGCCCAGGACGGCGACGACGCCGACCGCGATGCTGGTCGTGACCAGGAGGCCGATCGCCAGGTAGAGGGCGGTCAGGGCCGAACGGAGGAGCAGGGCGCGCTGGGAGAGGAGCGGGAGCTGCTCGACGATCAGGCGTACCCGGGACTCGTCTCCGTCCCCGGCCTTCCGCAGTTGCTCGGCCTCGCCGGCCAGAGCCCGGACACGGTCGACGACGCGGGTCAGCCGGTTGGAGGTGGAGAGGACCAGCGTCCCGGATGCCGAGATGAGCACGGCCGGGGTGATCATGGCCCCGAGGACCTCGCTGGCGGAAAATACGCCGTTCACGGGGACAGAGAGTACCAGCAGAGCGGGAGTCCTGGGATAAGATCCGGGAGCATGGAAGAGGCCGGGTTCGGGCTTTCCCAGATTGGACAGATCGCCGTCACCGTCCATGACGTCGACCGGGCCGTCGCGTTCTACTGCGACACGCTCGGGATGAAGCTCCTGTTCCAGGTACCGAACATGGCGTTCTTCGACTGCGGGGGCGTGCGGCTGATGCTCGGCGTCCCCTCGGAGCCGGCGTTCGACCATCCCGCCTCCATCCTCTATTACAAGGTGGCGGACATCCAGACGGCGTACGAGACGCTCTCCGGGCGCGGCGTCGCCTTCGCCGACAAGCCGCACCTCGTGGCCAGGATGCCCGACCACGAGCTGTGGATGACCTTCTTCAAGGACGTCGAGGGCAACACGCTCGCGCTGATGAGCGAGGTCCGCGGCGCTGGAGCTTCAGAATGACGATCCGCTCGGATCATGAGATGAAGTCGATGAGGGAGGCGGGGAGGATCGTCCGCCAGGCGCTGACCGCGATGCGGCAGGCGGTCCGGCCGGGGATCACCACCGCCGATCTCAACAAGGTCGCCCGCGAGGTGCTCGAGGCGAACGGCGCGCGCTCGGCGCCGAACCTGGTCTACGGTTTCCCCGGCTCCGCCCTGGTCAGCGTCAACGACGAGATCGTCCACGGCGTCCCGGGCAGGCGGGTGCTGGCGACGGGCGACGTGGTCAAGCTCGACGTGACGGTGGAGAAGGACGGCTTCATGGCCGACGCCGCCTGCACCGTGGCCGTCGGCGCCTGCTCGCCCAAGGCCGCGCAGCTCATCCGCTGCACGCGGACGGCGTTCCGCAAGGCGATGAAGCTCGCGCGGGTCGGGAACCGCGTCTCGGATATCGGCCGGGCGGTCGAGGCCGAGGTGCGCCGCAACGGCTTCAACGTGGTACGGGAGCTCTGCGGCCACGGCATCGGCCGCACCATCCACGAGAGCCCCACCGTCCCCAACTACTACGACCCCAACTGCCGGGACCTCCTCCGCGAGGGTATGGTCGTGGCGGTCGAGCCGATCATCGCGGCGGGCAAGGGAGACTGCTTCATGGACCGCGACGGCTGGACCGTCCGCACCAAGGACCGCAGCCTCGCGGCCCACTACGAGCAGACGATCGTGATCACCCGCGGCGAGCCGATCCTGCTCACGGCCTGACCATGAAGGCCGCCATCCTCGCCGTCGGCTCGGAGCTGCTCGGCACCGACCGGCTGGACACCAACTCCCTCCGGCTCACCGCCCTCCTCGATCGATATGGAGTTGAGCTGCGGCGCAAGTCGGTCGTCGGCGACTCCGAGGAGGACATCGCCGAGGAGCTGCGCCTCCTCCTCTCCAAGGTGGACCTCGTCCTGGTGACCGGCGGCCTCGGGCCGACCGCGGACGACGTCACCCGCGAGGCCGTGGCGGCGGCGCTCGGGCGCGGGTTGCGTTTCGATCCGGAGATCCTCGCAGGCATCGAGCGGCGGTTCCGCGAGCACGGCCGGCAGATGCCCGCCGTCAACCGCAAGCAGGCCGATGTGATCGAGGGCGCGGAGGTCATCCCCAACCGGCGGGGCACCGCGCCCGGGATGCGGCTCGAGAGCGGGAACGGCTCCAATCTTTTTCTTTTCCCCGGCGTACCGGTCGAGCTGGAGGGGATGGTCCTGTCCCACCTGGAGCCCTGGCTCGCCGGGTGCTCGGGGGGCGTCAGCCGCGAGACCGTGACCCTCAAGGTCGCCTGCCTGCCGGAGTCGGCGGTCGAGGAGCGGATCGCGCCCGCCTATGCCGAATTCGGCCGCGAATGGATCACCATCCTGGCGAGCCCTGGCGAGATCCGGCTGCAGATGACCGCGGCCGGCCCCGAGCCGGAGCGCCGCGAGAGGCTCGCGGTCATGAAGGCGCGGCTCTCCGAGCTGGCGGGGGACGCGGTCTTCGGCGAGGGGGAGGACTGTTCCCTGGAGGCGGTGGTCGGGGAGCTGCTCCGCGCCGCCGGGGCGACGCTGACGGTTGCCGAGTCGTGCACCGGCGGGCTGCTGGCCGAGCGGCTCACCCGGGTCCCGGGCAGCAGCGACTACTTCCTCGGCGGCGTGGTGAGCTACGACAACCGGATCAAGAGCGAGCTGCTGGGGATCGAGCCGGCGCTGATCGAGACGCATGGCGCGGTCTCCGAGCCGGTGGCGGTCGCCATGGCGGCCGGGGTCCGCCGCGCCCTGCGGAGTGACTACGGGATCGGCATCACCGGCGTCGCCGGACCCGGCGGCGGCAGCGAGGCCAAACCGGTCGGCACCGTGCACATCGCCCTGGCCGGGCCGGGAGACCTCGTCGAGCACCACAAGGTGCGGTTCCCCGGCGATCGCGAGCGGGTGCGCTCGCAGTCCGTCCAATGGGCGCTGGACAGGCTGCGGCGGGTGCTGTTGGGGGGTGGCTCAAAGTGCTGAGATCTGCGCTTCGAATCCTCACCCCCCGGCCCCCTCTCCCATCTCCCTTCCACCCCCCGCCGGGAGAGGGGGAGACAAGCAAGAGAAGGGAGTTC
>JBKKAU010000465.1:0-14920 GCA_046714475.1 Thermoanaerobaculia bacterium | reverse complement strand
GCGGGTGGGCGGTGGGGCCCCCGGGTCGGGCGGGGGCGCCCCACCACCGGCCCAGCGCGGCCCCGGGCGGGGCGACCCCACCCCGGCCGCGGCCCACGGCCGCCCCCCAGAGGGCCACGCCGGCCCTGCGCGGGGCCGTCCCTCCCCTCCAGAGGGCCAGGGTGGCCCTGGAGGAGGCCGCGGCTGCCCTCCAAAGGGGGACGGTGGCCCCGTAGAGGGCTGCGGTGGCCCCGCGCAGGGCGGCGGTCGCCCGCTGGAGGGCCACGGCGGCCCTGGAGAGGGCCACGGTGGCCCGCGGTCCGTTTCTCCTCCTGTCCCTTTCGGGCTCATAATCGTCACCCCAGAAGAAACGGGCCCACGCGCGGCTCCAAGGAGGCTCCCGATGAGGAAGGCGAATTGGCTGTACCACCCGGAAACCGGCTCGAGCGGTTGAAAGGTGATCGTTCTGGGCAGTACAGCATCCGCATCAACGATCAGTACAGAGTTTGTTTTACCTGGAAGGCCGGCTATGCAGACGAAGTCGAAATCACGGACTACCACTGAGCCTCGCCCGACCAAGAAAGCCAGCCCCCGCAGCCACCGTCTCGTAGAGCGGCGGCTCCCAAGTCATCTGCCACCGACTCATCCAGGAGAGATGCTGCTGGAAGAGTTCCTGAAGCCCCTGGGGATCACTCAGTCGGCTTTCGCGATCCGTCTGGGGGTCTCATTTCCACGGCTCAATGAACTCATCCGGGGAAAGCGCTCCGTGACGCCGGATACGGCGCTCCGGTTGGCGCGAGTCCTCGGCATGTCGGCCGACTTCTGGCTGGGCCTTCAGCAGGACTGGGACCTGTGGCACGCGATGAGGAGCAAGGATGCGGCCGAGATCGAGCGACTCGAACCGCTGCGGCGCCAAGCCTGACGCCTTTTAGCCCCCAGGCTCTGCCCCCACCCTCTCCTCCGCCAGGCAGGCCTTCAGCCGCTCTACGATCATTTCCAGGGCGGCGCCGCGCAGCACGGTCGAGTGGTGGGCGTCGAGCAGGACCCTCTCGACGCCGCCGGTGGCAACGCGGTTCCAGCCCAGGTCCGGCCCGAGGCCTTCGCGACGCGACTTCTCCGCCACGAACAGGATCGCCCGGCCGGGATAGACCTGTGCCTTGTACCTCTTGAAGGCCTCGGCGTTGGCGTCGATGATCCGCCAGGTCCGCACCGCCTGGTCGACGCCGAAGCCGGGGGGCAGCGCTCCAGCCTCGTGCGCGCGCTGCAGCAGGTAGCGCACCCCCTCCTCCCCATCGATGCCGCGCAGCTCCTCGGGCGATACCTTGAGGTCCATACCGGTCAGGTTGCCCAGCTCCCAGGCGAGGCCCCGCAGGACCGAGACCGCGTCGTACCTCTCGTTGGGCAGCTCACCGGGGACTACCGCGTCGAAGAGAGCCAGCAGGTCGACCCGCTCCCCCGCGTGGACGAGTTGCCGCGCCATCTCGAAGGCGATCACTCCCCCCAACGACCAGCCCCCCAGGTGATAGGGACCTTCGGGGGCGACCCGCCGGACCTGCTCCAGGTAGTAGGAGGCCATCTCCTCGAAGCTGTCCTGGGGCTCTTCGCCGGCCCCAAGACCCAGCGCCTGGAGGCCGTAGACAGGCCGATCGGCGTCCAGGCGGGCCGCCAGCTCGCGGTACGAGGCGGCGCTGCCCCCCAGAGGGTGAATGAGGAACAACGGCGGCTCCGTCCCGCCGGCGCGCAGCTTCACCAGCGAGTCATGGCCAGGCCCCTCGGCCCGCTCCTCGTAGCCCAGCCCGCGCGCCAGCTCCCAGGTGTCGTCGCCCAGGAAGTCCCGGCGATAGACCCGCTTCCAACGGTCCGCCACCTCCGGGTCCACGCGGGCGTGGGTGTGGAACTTGACGTCACCCAGCATCCGCGACAAAGCGTGGACGCCGTCCGTCATCTTCCTCTCCCGCTGGGCGTAGGGGTCGAGCATCCCCTCCTCGAACGGCACGCCGAGGAAGTCGCTCGCCCGCTCCAGCTCGGCGCGCGGGCGCCGCACCAGATCCTCGAAACGCACCCGGAGCCGCCGCTCGGCCGGCACGGTCTCCAGGAACTCCAGGATGTTGCGGTGGCTCACCTGCCAGATCAGCTCGGCGAGTTGGCGGCGGGTGAAGGAGTGCCGCGGACGGAAGAAGACCTGCTCCAGTTTCGCCTCCTCGAAGGAGGCGATGGTCGCGTACGGATGCCGCAGCAGGTGGATGTAGAGCGGCTCGTCGAAGAGCTCTTCCGCCCGTTCCAGGACGTCGCGGTCCAAGGCATAGGAAGGCGTCTTGTCCACCAACGTCCGGCCGGCGGTCCACGCCTGGAGCCGGCGGTAGAGCTCGGCGACCGGGAGGTCTTCCGCCTCCATGGCCGCGAGCAGCGCGTCGGCCTCCTCGAAACCGCAGCCGCGGGCCTCCATGACCGCGCGCACCACCCCCTCACGCCAGAGGGCGAAACGGCCGGACAGCTCCCGCGCCCGCTCGCCGAGGGTGTCGAAGCCCAGCAGCTCCAGCTCCGGCGGCGCGAAAAGCCGGCTGTTGCCCGCCAGCAGGACGCGCAGCAGCGTCGAGCCCGAGCGCGGCGGCGACAGCACGAAGACGGCGCGCGGATTCTTTGTACCCGTCCCCAGGCGCGGCCGGGAGCCGATCAGACGGCGGATCTCCGCGACCATACCGGCGTCCACCCGCGCCCCCTGCTCCGCCTCCGGCCCGGGCTGCTCGCCACGGACGCGCGCCGCCGCGGCCGGGTAGTGCCGCTCCAGGTAGCGGGCCAGCTCTGCGATGGTCGGCGCGTCGAAGAGCGCCACGGCATAGACGTAGTCGCCCAGCCGCTCCTGGAGAAGATTGGTCAGGATCGCCGCCTGGAGCGAGGTGCCTCCCAGCGCGAAGAAGTCCTCTTCCACCCCAATGGAATGCAGACCGAGGACCTCCCGCCAGATCTCCAGGAGGAACCGCTCCATCTCGTCGGCCGGCTCGCGGCGGCCTGCGACGGCACGGTCCGCGCCGTCGTCCGGCAAGGGCAGGGCGCGGCGGTCCACCTTGCCGCTCGCCGTCTTCGGCAGCGTGTCGAGGAAGACGAACCGCGACGGCACCAGCCAGTCGGGCAGCCGGCTCTCCAGGTACTCCCGCAGCTCAGCGGCCCCGGAACCGGCGGCAACCCATGCGACGAGCCGGCGCTCGCCTCGGGAGTCGACAGGAGCCAAGACCTCGGCTTCGCGCACCGCCGGATGGGTCAGCAGGGCCTCCCGGACCTCGCCGGGCTCCACCCGGAAGCCGCGCACCTTGACCTGCTCGTCGATCCGTCCCAGCAGCTCGATCCTGCCGTCGCCGAGCCAGCGCGCGAGGTCCCCGGTGCGATAGAGACGCGCTCCGGGCCTGGCGCTCCACAGGTCGGGCACGAAGCGCTCGGCGGTGAGGTCCGGCCGGCCGAGGTAGCCACGGGCGAGGCCCGGACCCGCGACGCAGAGCTCCCCAGCCACTCCGGTCGCGACCGGCTCCATTCCCCCAGAATCGAGCGCCGGGGCGAGCAGGTGGACGCGGGCGTTGGCGATCGGCCGGCCCAGGGTCATGCGCAGGCTTCCCGGCTCGTAGGGACCGGCGGTGGCGCAGACGGTGGTCTCGGTCGGCCCGTAGGCGTTGGTGAAGCGCCGGCCCGCGGACCAGCGCTCGGCCAGCTCCGGTGGACAGGGCTCGCCCGCCACCACCAGCGATCGCAGCCGCGGCAGCTCCGCCGGCGGCGTGACCGACAGGGCGGTGGGCGGCAGGGTGACGTTGGTGATGCCGCGCTCGCGGAGCAGGGCCGCGAGCGACGCGCCGGGGAGGAGGTCGTCACGGTCCGCCAGATGCAGCTCCGCTCCGGATTGCCAAGCGATCGCCATCTCGGAGACCGAGGCGTCGAAGGCGGACGACGCAAACTGCAGGATGCGGTCCCCGGCGCCCAGGCCAAAGACCTCCACCTGCGCCTGGGCGAGGCTCGCGAGTCCGCGGTGGGTCACCGCCACCCCCTTGGGCGTGCCGGTCGAGCCCGAGGTGTAGATGACATAGGCGAGGTTGTCGGGCGACAGCTCCAGGGAGGGAGCGGGGCCGTCCTCCCGCTCCAGGGCCTCCTTCTCCAGGTCCAGGACCAGCACGGGGATGAAGGTCTCCGGCAGGCTGGTCAGAATTCGCTCCTCGGTAATCAGCAGGATCGATCCTGAATCCTTCAGGAGGAAGGCCACGCGCTCGCGCGGCAGGTCCGGGTCGAGCGGCACCCAGGCGCCACCGGCTTTGAGCACGCCGAGGATCGACGTCACCAGCCCGGGGGAACGGTCGAGACAGAGGGCCACCCGCACCTCGGGACCGACGCCCTCCCGCGCCAAGAGCCGCGCCAGACGGCCGGCCCGCCGGTCGAGCTCGCCGTAGGTGAGCGACTCGCCGCCGGCCACCAGGGCGGTCCGGTCGGGACGGCGCGCCGCCTGCGCCTCGAAGATCCGATGAAGCGGCAGCGGCTCGATCTCCCGCGCCGTGTCGTTCCAGCCGAGCAGGAGCTGGTGCCGCTGGGCTTCGGAAAGCAGCGGCAGCTCGGCCACGGGCCGGCCGGGGTCGGCGACGGCGCTCTCGATCAGCGTCCGGAGGTGGCCCAGCAAGCGCTCGGCGGTGGCGGCGTGGAAGAGGTCGGAGTTGTAGGCGATCACCAGCTCGACGCCGCCGCCCAGACGCCGCGCCAGCAGCGTCAGGTCGAACTTGACGCTGCGGTTCTCGGCGGCCAGCGGGCTCAAGGTGAGCCCGGGGACATCGGGCGCTCCCGGCATCTCCTGCTCGAAGGTGAAGAAGACCTGGAAAAGCGGCGTATGCCGGAGGTCGCGCTCGGGCGCCAACTCCTCCACCAGCTTCTCGAAGGGCAGATCCTGATGGGCGAATGCGCCGAGGGCCGCCTCCCGCACCCGGTCCAGCAGCGCGAGGAAGCCGGGGGCGCCGGTGAGGTCGGCCCGCATCGCCAGGGTGTTGACGAAGAAGCCGATCAGTCCCTCCAGCTCGACGCGGTCGCGGTTCGCCACCGGCGTGCCGACCACGAGATCGGACTCGCCGGTGACGCGGAAGAGCAGCGCCTGCCAGGCGGCCAGCAGCGTCATGAAGAGGGTGGCACCCGTCCGGTGCGCCAGGGCCGACAGCGCCGCGACCGTCCCTGCCAACAGCTTGCCGACCCGGCGCCGGCCGTGGAAGGAGCGGACAGCCGGGCGGGGCCGGTCGAGGGGCAGCGCGAGCACCGGCGGGGCTCCGGCCAACTGTTCCCGCCAGTAGCCGAGCTGGCGCTCCAGGACCTCGCCTTGCAGCCAGCTCCGCTGCCAGACGGCGAAGTCGGCGTACTGGACCGGCAGCGGCGGCAGGGGCGAGGGCCGGCCCGCCATGAAGGCGGCATAGAGCTCTCCCAGGTCACGGTTGAGCACGCCCATGGACCAGCCGTCGGAGACGATGTGGTGCAGGACGATCGCGATGGCGTGCTCCTCCGGACCGAGGCGCAGGGCCAGCGACCGCATCAGGGGGCCGGCCGCGAGGTCGAAGGGCCGCTGGGCCTCGCGGTCGATCCAGCGCCGGGTCTCGGCCTCGCGCGGCTCCCCGGGGAGGCCGGAGAGGTCCACCAGCGGCAGCCCGACGCGCGGCTCGGGGGCGATCACCTGGACGGGCCGGCCGCCCTCCACGGCGAAGGTGGTGCGCAGGGACTCATGGCGCCGCGCCACCGCGTCCAGGGCGGCCGCCAGCGCGGGGAGGTCCAGCCGGCCGAGGAAGCGCATGCCGGAGAACAGGCTCCAGGGCGAGCGGCCGGCGTCCAGCTGGTCCAGAAACCAGAGCCGCTCCTGGGCGAAGGAGAGCGGCGGCGGCGCCAGGCGCGCAGCGGGACGGATCGGCGGCGCCTCCAAGACCCGGCGTTCGGCCAGCGCCGTCTCGATCCGCCGCGCCAGCCCGGCGACGGTCGGCGTCTCGAACAGCTCGCGCAGGGCCAGCTCGACGCCGAACCGCTCGCGCAGGCGCGACACCGCCTGGGTGGCGAGCAGCGAGTGGCCGCCGGCCGCGAAGAAGTCGGTCTCGGCGCCCAGGCGCTCGCGGCCGAGCAGGGCGCGGAAGACGGCGGCCACCTCGATCTCGACGGGAGTACGGGGCACAACCTCTTCGCCGGGGACGGTCCCGGCCAGCTGGGGGGCGGGCAGGGCGCGGCGGTCGACCTTGCCGGAGGGCGTCCGCGGCAGGCACTCCAGGACCACGAAGGCCGAGGGGACCAGGAACTCCGGCAGGGTCTCCTGCGCCCAGACGCGCAGCTCCGGGACGAGACGCCGGGCGAGACGGCCGAGGAGGGGGTCGTTGACCCTCACCCCCTCGGTCCTCGGGAAGGTAGATGTAGGGGCGGGGCTTGCCCCCGCCCGGGAGGGGACGAGCCCCTCCCCTACGTTCAAATCCGCATCTGCAAGGTGGCTCAGCACCGCCGCGAAGCGGCCCTCCCCGTCCTGGCCCTCCCACCGTAGATCGATCTCGTACCCCACCTCCGCCGCCAGCTCGAGCAGGTCGTCCGGATGGACTCCGGACGGGGCGAGGCGCCGTACGGCCTCGCGCAGGTCGCCGGCGGTGGCGACCTCCCCGGAGCTCAGGAGCCGCAGGGCGGCGGCCGCCGGGGCCACGCGGGCATTCGGAATACCCTCGACGGCCAGGACGTCGGGCCGCTCCTCGCGCAACCGCCGGGCGAGCCCGGCGAGAGTCAGGCCTTCACGGTCCCAGTCGAGCCAGGTCTCCGGCTCCGCCGTCGGCGCCGCCTCGCCGACGCGCAGGACCACCTGATAGCGGAACTGGGTCAGCTCGTTGTCGGCCCGGCCGCGCTTGGGACGGACCTCGACGCCGCCGATCCGGTCCAGACGCCGGCGGAGGTCGTGGAACAGGGCGGGCGCCACCAGCAGCTCGGCCTCCTGCAGGCGGTGGACCGCGGCGCGCCCGCGCAGCGCTTCGGCCGGCAGCGACGGCTCGGCCCCGTGCAGCTCGACCGCAAGGTGAAACGCTTCTGCGAGAGGCAGGCTGCGCACGTCGCCCAGGAAGACGGAGCCGCCGTCGGCCACGGCCGCGACCGCCTTCTCCAAGACCTCGATCAGGTAGTCGCCGCCCGGGAAGTACTGGGCCACGGAGTTGAGGATGACCGTGTCGAAGGCCCGTTCCGGGATGCCCGCGAAGTCGTGCGCCCGCCGGTGCTCGAGCCGCACCTGCGGGAGGTCCGCCACCCGGCGTCCGAGGTCGGCCAGCACCGCCGCGGAGAAGTCGGTGCCCACGTAGAGCGAGCAGCGCGACGCGAGGCGCTGGAGGAGCAGGCCGGTGCCGCAGCCGATCTCCAGCACCCGGCCGGGACGGAGGGCGAGGATCTCCTCGACGGTCGCCTCCACCCACTCGCGCATCTCCCCGGCCGGGATGGGCTCGCCGGTGAAGCTGCTGTTCCAGCCTGCGATGTCGAAGGAGGGATCGGCCGCCTCCCGCTCGCGGGCGTACAGCTCCTCGTAGAGGCCCTGCCAGGATTCCAGGTGCTCGCCCTGTTCTTCGTGGTCCCCGGGGAGGGCGGCGCCGCGTTTCGGCACCACGTAGGCCGCCAGGCTCTCGCCGCGGGCCACCACCACGGCCGTCTCCACCTCGGGGTGCTCGGCCAGGCGCGCCTCGACCTCGCCGGGCTCGACGCGGAAGCCGCGCAGCTTCACCTGGTCGTCGAAGCGGCCCAGGAACGCCAGGTTGCCGTCCGCCAGCCGGCGGGCGAGGTCGCCTGTACGGTAGAGCCGCGACCCGGCGGGCCCGAACGGATCGGGGAGGAAGCGCTCGGCCGTGAGGTCCGGCCGGTGGAGATAGCCACGCGAGACCCCCTCGCCGGCAATGCACAGCTCGCCGGGGACGCCGGCCGGGACCGGCTCCAGCCACCCGTCGAGAAGGTGGATCCGCGCCCCCGCGAGCGGCCGGCCGAGGACCGGAGGCGGTCCCCCCGGCTCGTACCGGCCCACCGTACAGGTGATGGTGGTCTCGGTCGGACCATAGGCGATGAGGATGCGGCGGCCCGGAGCCCAGCGCGCGGCCAGCTCGGGCGGGCAGGTCTCGCCTCCCAGGATCAGGGTGCGGACGGTCGCGGCGTCCTCGGGCTCCAGGGCCGCCACCAGGGACGGCATCAGGTCGAGGACCGTGATCCCCCGCTCCCGGAGCAGAGCGGCGAGCGGCGGGCCCGGCATGCGCTCGTCGCGTTCCGCCAGGTGGAGGGTCGCCCCGGAGCCCAGAGTCATGGCGAGCTCCGAGACATAGACGTCGAAGCTGGGCGACATCATCTGAAGGACGTGGTCGCCGCGGCCCACCCCGTAGGCGCGCACCAGCGAGTCGGTCACGCGGGCGAGCCCGCCCTGGGTGACGGCGACCCCCTTGGGCCGGCCCGTGGAGCCCGAGGTGTGGATGACATAGGCGAGGTTCGCGGGCAGCAGGGCCGGCGGGTCGAGATCCTCTCCGTCGTCCGCCAGGAGCAGGTCTTCCCCGGTGAGCAGCACCGGGCAGCCGGCGTCGGCCAGCAGCAGGTCGAGGCGCGCGGGCGGGTAGTCCGGATCGAGAGGCAGCCAGGCGCCGTCCGCGAGGAGCACGCCGAGGATGGCCTCCACCATTGCCGCGGGCCGGCTCAGGGAAAGACCGACGAGGACCTCGGGAGCGGCCCCCAGGGCGCGCAGCCGGCGCGCCAGACGGGCGGCGCGGCGGTAGAGCCCGCCGTAGGAGATGGTGCCCTCGCCCCAGACCAGGGCGGCGGCGTCCGGGGTCTCGCGCATCCGCTCCAGGAACCGGGCGGCCAGCAACGGCGGGGCCTCCCCAACCGGCTCGACGCCGCTCCACTCCCGCAGGAGCTGGTGCCGCTCCTCCTCGGCGAGCATCGGCAAGGTGGAGATGGGACAGCCGGGGTCCGCGGCGGCGGCTTCCAGCAGCCCGGCGAGGTGCCGCTGCATCCGCCGGATGGTGGCCTCCTCGAAGAGGTCGCCGTTGAACTCGATCCAACCCTGGAGGGTATCGTCCGCCTCGGCCAGGAACAGGGTGATGTCGGCCTTGGCCGTACCGGTGTCGAGGGCCTCGCCCTCCAGCGGGGTCATGGCCAGGCCGCGCACCCGCAGCTCGTGGCGCGGGAAGTTCTGGAAGCCGTACATCGCCTGGCAGAGCGGGTGGTGCGCCAGGTCGCGCGGCAGCTGCAGCTCCTCCACCAGCTTCTCGAAGGGCAGGTCCTGATGGGCGTAGGCGTCGAGAGACATCTCGCGCACCCGGCCGGCGAGGCCGGCGAACGTGGGGGCCCCCGAGAGGTCGGTGCGCAGCACCAGGACGTTGACGAAGAAGCCGACCAGCTCCTCGGTCTCGCGGCGGTTGCGGTTCGCCACCGCGGAGCCGACCACGACGTCGTCGCGCCGGGTGTAGCGCGACAGCAGCAGGTCGTAGGCGGCGAGCGCGGTCATCGACAGCGTGCAGCCCAGATCCCGGCCGAGGACGCGCAGGCGCTCCACCAGACCGGCCTCCAGGGAGAACCCCGAGACGCCGCCGCGGAAGGTCTCGATCGCCGGACGCGGACGGTCGAGCGGCAGCTCGAGGACCGGCGGCACGCCGGCCAGTTGCCGCCGCCAATAGCCGAGCTGCCGCTCCAGGGGCTCGCCCGCAAGCCCGCGGCGCTGCCAGACGGCGAAGTCGGCGTACTGGACCGGCAGCTCGGGGAGCGGCGACGGCCGGCCGCCGGCGAAGGCGTCGTAGAGCACCGACAGCTCGCGCCGCAGCACGCCCATGGACCAGCCGTCGGCGATGACGTGGTGCAGGTGGAGCAGCAGCACATGGTCTTCGGCCCCCAGGCGGACGAGCAGGCCGCGCAGCAGCGGCCCGCGCTGGTGGTCGAAGGGGCGCCGCGCCTCGGCCTGGCCGAGGACGCGCAGCTCGTCTTCCCGGCCGGAGAGATCGATCATCGGCAGGGGGACATCCAAATCCTCCGCCACCACCTGCCGCGGCTCGCCGTCCGCGGTGTGGAACGTGGTGCGCAGCGATCCCTGCCGGCGTACCACCTCGCGCAACGCCCGCCGCAGGGCGCCGACGTCGAGCCGCCCTTCCAGACGCAGACCGAACGCCATGACGAAGAACGGGTTGCCCGGCACCAGCCGGTCGAGGAACCAGAGCCGTTGCTGGGCGAAGGAGAGGGGCAGGCCGCCCTCGCGGTCCACCGGGACGAGGGGCGGCGCGGCGTCCTCCCCGCCGGTCCGGGACAGGGCGGCCGCCATCGCCGACAGGGTCGGAGCCTGGAAGACGGCGCGCAGCGGCAGCTCGACGCCCAGGGTCTCGCGTACCCGCGAGACGAGCTGGGTGGCGAGCAGCGAATGGCCGCCGAGGTCGAAGAAGTCGTCATCAGCCGCCACCCGTTCACAGCCGAGCAGCTCGGTCCAGAGACCGGCCAGCAGCTCCTCGGCTGGGGACCGCGGCGCGGTGAAGGACGGCTCTCCCGCATGTCCCATCACGGCCGCGCGAAGGGTGGCGAGGGCGCGGCGGTCGACCTTGCCGTTGGCGGTGACGGGCAGGCGGTCGAGCCGCGCGAAGACCGTGGGGATCAAGGCTTCCGGCAGGTGCTCCTTGAGGAAGGCGCGCAGCTCGTGCGTGCCCGCCGCGCCCTCTCCCGTGGGAACCCAGAAGGCCGCGAGCCCCCGGCCCCCCGGGAGGTCGTCGCGCATCAGGACCGCGGCCTCGGCCACGGCGGGGTGACGGGTCAGGGCCGCCTCGATCTCCCCGGGTTCGATGCGGAAGCCCCGTACCTTGACCTGGCGGTCCACCCGTCCCAGGTACTCCAGCTCCCCCGAGGCCCGCCGCCGGCCGAGGTCGCCGGTCCTGTAGAGACGCGCCCCGGGATTACCCGCGAACGGGTCGGGCACGAAGCGTTCAGCGGTGAGGCCGGGTCTTCCCAGATAGCCGCGCGCCAGACCGGCCCCGCCCACGTGCAGCTCCCCGGGAACCCCCAACGGCACGGGCACGAGCCCCGGCCCCAGCACATGCACCGAGAGGTCCGGGATCGCCTGGCCGATCGCGCTCCCCGCGCCGCTCCAGGCGTCCTCCGGCAGGACCGTGCGGAAGGTGACGTGGACGGTGGTCTCGGTGATGCCATACATGTTGACCAGCCGTGGCCGGTCCGCCTCGTGGCGCTCCCACCAGGAGGAGAGCCGCCCCGCGTCCAGGGCCTCGCCACCGAAGATCACCCAGGAGAGAGCAGGACAGGCCGCGCGGTCCAGCAGGGCATAGAACGCCGAAGGCGTCTGGTTGAGGACCGTCACGCCCTCGCGTTCGAGGACCTCCGCCAGCGCCTCGGGCGAACGGCTGACCCAGAACGGCACCACCACCAGCCGGCCGCCGTGGGCGAGCGCTCCCCAGATCTCCCAGACCGAGAAGTCGAAGGCGTACGAGTGGAACAGGGTCCAGACGTCCCCCTCCCCGAAGCCGAACCATGGCCGGGTCGCCGCGAGCAGACGGGCCACGTTGCGATGGGTGACGGCGACCCCCTTGGGCCTGCCCGTGGAGCCGGACGTATAGATCACGTAGGCGCCGTGGTCCGGAGCCGCGGCGCCGATCGGGAAGGGCTCGTCGCCGGCGCCGCCATTCAGGTCGACGACCTCGACGGACGGCGGCACAGGAGGCCTCGCCGTCCCCGGCCCGCGCAGCAGGATCCGGGAGCCGCTGTCCTCCAGCACGAAGGCGACCCGCTCCGCCGGCCAGGCCGGATCGACCGGCACGTAGACGCCGCCGGCCGCGAGCACGCCGAGGACTGCCACGGGGAGCCGCAGGTCGCGCTCGCACCAGAGGGCGATCGGGACCTCCGGCCCGACTCCCAGGCGGCGGAGCTGGCGGGCGACGTGGCCGGCGCGGCGGGCCAGCTCGCCATAGGTCAGGGCCTCGTCCCCGGAGGAGAGGGCCACCGCGTCAGGGCGGCGCGCGGCCTGGGCGGCGAAGAGGTCCGGCAGGTTGAGCGTGGTCTCACAGGTCCGGGGGACGAGGACCAGCTGCCGCAGCTCCGCCTCGCCCACCAGCGGCAGCTCGGCGATCCGCTGCCCGGGATCGGTGACGGCGGCGGCGAGGAGGTTTCCAAAGCACCCGATCAGGCGCCGCACGGTGTCCGGCTCGAAGAGGTCGGCGTCGTACTCCACGAAGCCGTCGAGCCGGCCGTCCCGCGCCGCCAGCAGCAGGTTGAGGTCGAACTTGGAGGCGCCGGTGTGGACGGACACCGGCTCGATCCGCAGGTCCGGGAGACGCTCCTGCCGCGGGCGCTCCTCCAGGCTGAGCACCACCTGGAAGATCGGCGCGCGGGCGAGGCTGCGCTCCGGCTGGATCTCCTCCACCAGCTTGTCGAACGGCAGCTCCTGGTGGGCGTAGGCCTCGAGGCAGGCGTCCCGCACCCGCCCCAGGAAGGCGCGGAAGGGCTCGTCGTCCCGGAGGTGCGAGCGGAGGGCCAGGGCGTTGACGAAAAAGCCGATGAGGTCCTGGACCTCGGGCCGTTCGCGTCCCGCCACCGGCGAGCCCACCACCAGGTCCTCCTGGCCCGTATACCGGTAGAGGAGGACCTGGAAGGCGGCGAGGAGAGCCATGTAGAGGGTCCCCCTCTCGCCACGGGCGAGCCTTTGGAGAGGCAGGACGAGGTCGGGGGAGAACGCGACCGGCTCGGTGGCGCCACGGCCCCGGCGCACGGCGGGGCGCGGCCGGTCGGTCGGCAACTCCAGGACCGGCGCCCTTTCGAGCCGGCGCTTCCAGTAGTCGATGTGGCCGGCGGGCTCCGGCCCCTCCAGCCAGCGGCGCTGCCAAGCGGCGAAGTCGGCGTAGCGGGTCCGCGGCTCGGGCAGCGGCAGCCCGGTATAGAGGGCGGCCAGCTCGCGCAGCAGGATGCCGGTCGACCAGCCGTCGGTGACCACGTGGTGCATGGTGGCCGAGACCACGTGCTCCTCTGGAGCAATGCGCAGCAGCAGGGGACGGAAGAGGGGTCCCCGCGCGAGGTCGAACGGCCGGGCGGCCTCGTCGGCGGCGAGCCGCAGGGCCTCGGGGTCGCGCCGCCCCGCCGGCAGAGCCGTGAGGTCGGCACAGGAAAGGGGAACGGGAGCGGGCGGCGCGATCACCTGCACGGGCTCACCGTCCGCCTCCGCGAAGGTGGTACGGAGGGGCTCGTGGCGGCGCGCGATCCCGGTAAAAGCGCGGGCCAGGGCCTCCTGGGAGAGGGGACCGAGGAGACGCACCGCGAAGGGGAGGTTGTAGGCGGCGGAGCCGGGCTCCAGGCGGTCGAGGAACCAGAGCCGGCGCTGCGAGAAGGAGACCGGCGCCGTCGTAGCCGCCTGCGCCGGGCCGACGGTCCCACGACCTTCCCCTCCCGCAATGCGTTGCGCCAAGCCGGCGATCGTGGGCGCTTCGAAGAGATGGCGCAGCGGGAGGTCGACCCCGAAGGTCTCGTGGACGCGGGCGATGAGACGGGTGGCGAGCAGGGAGTGGCCACCGAGCGCGAAGAAGTTGTCGTGCCGGCCGACCCGGTCGAGCCCCAGCAGCTCGCGCCAGAGGGTGGCGAGCCGGTCTTCGGTCGGCGTGGAGGGAGCCTCGGCGCCGGTCCCGCGAGCCGGCTCCGGGTCGGGCAGGGCGCGGCGGTCGAGCTTGCTGTTGGGGGTGAGCGGCAGGCGGTCGAGCCAGACGAACGCCTCCGGCACCATGGGATCGGGCAGATACCGCCGCAGGAAGTCGCGCAGCTCCGCGGTGCTTGGACGAGGGCCGGGGACGGCGGCGAGCCAGGCCGTGAGGACCTGGCCGCGCAAGAGCACCGCGGCGTCGCGCACGGCGGGATGGAGCGCGAGGGCCGCCTCGACCTCGGCCGGCTCGACGCGCAAGCCGCGCACCTGGACCTGGTCATCGCGGCGGCCGGCGAGGACCACCGCGCCGTCTGGCCGGTAGCGGCCCAGATCGCCGGTGCGGTAGGTGTCCCCGAAGCGCTCGCCGTTCAGATAGCCGAGCGCGAGATAGGGGGTGCGGACGCAGACCTCACCGAGCTCCCCCGGCGCGGCCAGCCCGCCGGCCTCGTTCAGCACCAGAAGCTGGACGCCGTCGATCCCCCGCCCGACCGGCACCCGGCGCGCCGGCCAGCCCCCCGAGGCCGAGGCGTCGAACCAGGCGACCGCCTGCGGCGTCTCGGTGGCGCCGTAGAAGTTGACGCAGGCCGCGGCGGGGGCGAGGGCACGAAGGCGGGCCACATCCCCCTCGGTCAGGACGTCGCCGCCGAAGAAGACCTGCCGCAGGTCCGGGAGCGCCGCTCCGCCGTCCGCCAGGATCTGGCTGAGCGCGGGGGTGAGATGAGAGATGGTGACCCGCTGCCGCGCCATCCAGCTCCCCAGCCGCACGGGCGAGCCCAGGTCGTCCGGATCGGGGATGCACAGCGTCGCGCCCAGCCCGAGCGGCGTGAAGACGTCGCGCAGCAACGGGTCGTGTGAGAGCCCCGAGAGCAGGCTGAAACGGTCGTCCGCCGTCAGGTTGAATTGCGCGGAGTGCCAATCACAGAAATGGGAGAGAGGGCCGTGGCTCCCCAGGATCCCCTTGGGCTCTCCGCTAGAACCAGAGGTGAAGGCGACGTAGGCGAGGTCGCCCGGGCCAGTCTCCAGGGCGCTCCCCAAAACGGCGTCGCCCACATCGCCGAGCCGCAGCCACAGGGCGGAGGCGGGGATGCTCGCCGCCAGCACTTCGGGGACCGGGCCCGCGGCCTCGATCTCCAGGAACGCGCGGGGGCTCGCTTGGACGAGCGCCGCCCGCAGCCGCAGGGCCGGGTGGCCCGGGTCCAGGATCAGGAACGCCGCGCCCGCCTCCAGCACGCCGAGCAGCGCCTGGACCAGCGGCGCGCTGCGGTGGGCGTAGACCGCGACCAGGTC